>CAZDCN010000306.1:0-4114 GCA_964503945.1 uncultured Caldilineales bacterium | reverse complement strand
GATCCCCCGATTCTGGTCGGGGTTGTTCACCCATTTCTGCACGAGTTCGGTGAGGTCGAAGACCGCGCTTCCCCCGTTGGACACGACCACCGGTTCGGGGTTCAGCGGCGTCGTGCGGGCGTCCAGCCGACCCAACGCGCCGGGCTTCTGCCATTTGGCGTTCTTGCTGGCCCGGTTGTAGGTGGCGTTTTTGTCCCAATCCCGCAACAGCTCATAGGCGTTGAGTCGCACTATGGGATCGCGGGGATCGACCCGGGTGAGATGCAGGGTGGCCTGGAGGATGTGCGCGCCAGCAGGAATGACATCGGTCAAATCCACTTTCAGCAAGCTGACCATGACGTTGCCGATGCGCAGGGCCAGAACGGTTTTGGCGGAAAAGACCTTGTTGGGCTGCCACTTGCTGAGGTAGGTGTCGGTGAATCCCCGAAAGCCATTGGCGCCCTGCTGCAAGCGGATGGTTTGCGTCTGCGGAGGAGGCGTCGACGTGGGCGTGGGGCTGGGCGCAGCGTGGATGGGGATGACGCGAACCATGCTGAAGATGTCGTCCACGCCATCGGCCCGATCCAGACGCAGATCGAATCCCGAAGCGCGGCTGTCGGGCGAATAGGGCTTGAGCCCGTTCCCGAAGCGGGCGTCCGACAGCTTGAACGCGTGGGTTTTCCACGTATTGCTGCCGGTCAAGGCCACGGTTCCGGCCAGCTTCTCGCCTTGAACGCTGTCATAATAGAGGGCCCATTCTCCGCCTCGATCATGATCGAAGTAGGTGACTTCCACCTCGGCCTCGCCGGTGATGGTGGCGGCGAAGGCGTCATCGATATCCAGATTGAACACGGGCCAGATGTCTGCGGTGGAACGGGCGTAGTAATAGCGCCAGTCGGATTGCGGCCCGATGTCGAACACGCCCGTGGCCGCGTCGATGGCGTTCACCTTCGCCTGGCTGGCCGCGTCCGCGTAGGGCAATGTTTCCAGCTCGGAGAAGAGATGCCAGCTATAGTCATACACGTCAGGACACCAGGCGCCCTCCTTCCAGGGGCTGCGGAACGCGATCCACACATCGGGCGTGGTGGCCGCGTTGCGGCCCGCGTAGCGATTGTAGAACCGCCAGACATCCTCATAGCGAATGTTGCCGACAAACCCCTTGCCGTCGTTGAAGGGCAGCACGTAGTCCGCGCCCTTGTCCAGCGCGTTGAGCATGGACCAGCGGGTGAAGGCTTCGCCCTCCGGGGGAATGCGCCCCAGGTTGTCGTATCGGTTGTTGAATTCGAAACCGATGGGCACGCGCCCCTTGTTGGCTGCCATGACGGCCCAACTGGTGATATAGGCCGCGTTCGCGGTCTCGGAATCGTTGTCAAAACCGGGTTCGGTGATGAACCCCCAATAACACACATAATTGGCGCTGCCTCGATTGGCGTTGAAATCGCTGTGCAAGGAGGTCAACGCAAATCCCACGCCGTACTTCAGCGCATGGCGCACCAGATCCCCGCGATACCGTTCGCCGTAGGCCCCGCTGAGAATGGTGGTCATGGCTTTCTTGTTCTGAAAAGCCCGGGCGTAGGCGGTGATGATATCCTTGTGATAATTCACCCAATTCCGCCCCAATGCGTCATATTCAGGCCGGGCCCGATATGCCTCCTCTTGCTGGACGCGGTCGCAGGCGGTCAATGTATGCGTCCAGGGCGCGGCCTCGCCCCCGTGACCGACGCCGATCTCCACCAACGCGATGCGATCATCCTCCCGGTAACGCTCGCCCATGGCTGCAATCAGGTCCAGCAGCCCCTGTTTCACCACCGGGTTGAGATAATTCATGCGTTTCTTCGGCGCTTCACACCCCGGATTCTCCACGATCACGGGATCATAATCGAGGGTCCAATTGGGAGCGCACGCATCGCGCAATCCTCCCGGCCCGCGAACATCGGGACATCGCACCACCAGCCGCAAGATGGCCTGCTTCCCGGGCGCCAGGTTATCCAACACATCATCGATGGCCGACCAGTCGTAATACCCCCGCGGGCCGTCCTCAATCAGACGCCAGGGGATGAAAAGATGGCTGCCGCTGGCGTAATCCAGGTTGTTCCCTTCCAGATTGTTTTGGTCATACGCCACATACATCCCCGGCGTCAGGCTGCCAAACACCGGCGCCCCTTCGGTTTCGGGCCCGCCGGGCTGACTGCCGCCAGCAATGGGCGACGGCGTCATTTCGATGGTGGGCAGCGCGGTCGTGGCGGCTGTGGTCGGTATCGGAGTGACTGCCGCGGGGGTGGGCGTCACAGGGGGCAAAAAGTATTGCAGCCAGATGAATCCGCACAGAGCAACGGCTATCAGAGCCAGGATGGCAACCAGGATGATGAGGTTGCGCCGAGATAGGGTGGGGGAAGCCATATCCAATTATCCAGTTGGGATGAGGGGGAGACGTTTTTCAATGCGCACGCTGATTATAAGGCCAGGCCCGCTTTTTCACAACTTTCTCCAGATTTTTGTGGACGGCTTTTCAGCACATGCGCAGATACTGCCCGATGAGATTGGCTTTGGCCGCGCGTCCCATCCGCCGATAAGAATCCTCTTCGAACTCCAACGAAAGGGTGGGAATGGACATCTCCGCCACCTGAATGAACAGCCGCACCGCCTCCAAATGGGGCGGATCATCCCAACCGCCATCCTCATCCCGATGCTGCATGTCGCCCATGACCTCCACCTTCACCCCGTCGATTTCGAATGCCGCGAACCAGGACCGGGTGTGCTCCGTCTCCCAGAGGAAGGGCGCTTGCACCATGTCGGACGCGAAAAGCCGGGCGAAGGTCTCCACCCCCGCCCGGTCGGTCTGGATATCGATGTCGTGAGGGGTGACGGGGATGCCCTTGATGGCCAGGCCCAGGCTGCCCGTCACCACCCACGCGATATCGGTTTCCATCAGCCGGTTGTAGATGTTGCGCAAGGCTTCGAGATGTTCGGGGGGAATCAACGAAGCGCTCATACCGCCTCCAAGGCTTGTTCGATGTCGGCCAGCAGGTCGTCCGCGTCCTCGACGCCCACGGCCAAACGGATGAGTTCATCGGTGATGCCCAGGGCCAGACGCTGCTCCCTGGGCGTGTCGAAGTAGGATAGGATGGCCGGCTGCATGACCAGCGTGTCCACGCCGCCCAGGGAGGGCGCGATGTGGGCCAGACGCAGCGCGTCCACGAAGCGAGACGCGGCCGCGCCATCCCCCTGGATCTCGAAACTGACAACGCCGCCAAACCCCGACATCTGCCTGCGGGCCACCTCGTGGTCGGGATGCGAAGCCAGGCCCGGATACCACACCCGCCGCACCTTGGGATGCGCGTCCAGATAGCGGGCGATGGCCAGGGCCGAGCGATTCTGCTGGGCGATGCGTAGGCCCAGGGTTTGCAACCCGCGATGGATCTGGTAGGCGGTCGAGGGATCCACCACCGCGCCGAACAAGCCCTGGCTGTCCCGCAGCGCCTCGATGATCTCCCGGCCTCCGATGATCGCGCCCGCGAGCAAATCATTGTGCCCCGCCAGATATTTGGTCACGCTGTGCACCACCAAATCGATGCCGTGTTGCAGGGGTTGCTGATTCAGGGGCGTGGCGAAGGTGCTGTCGATGAGGGTGAGCACGCCCCGGCGATGGGCGATCTCGGCCAGACCCGCTAAATCCACGCAGCGCAGAAAGGGGTTCGTGGGCGTTTCCGCCACGATGATGCGGGTGTTCGGGCGAATGGCCGCTTCTATCGCGTCCAGATCGCTGGTGGGAACCGTGGTCACGGACACGTCGTAGCGGGCCAGGAAATCGTTGGCGAAGACCCGGGTGCGATGATAGGTGTCGTCCCCCACGATGAGATGATCGCCGCTGGAAAGCAGGAGCAGCAAAGGCAGGGTGATCGCGGCCATGCCCGAGCTCACCAGCAGGGCCGCTTCGCCGCGCTCCAGCGCGGCCAGCCGCTGCTCCAAGGCCTGCACGGTGGGGTTCCCATAACGCCCGTACTCCAGCCGATCCTTCTCCGACGCGGACTTGAAATCGATGACCGCCTGGGTGTTCTCGAAGGTGTAGGCCGCGGTCTGAACGATGGGCGGGGTGAGGCTGTGAAACGGGCGCCGCCTCGTCACCCCTTCATGC
>CAZDCN010000305.1:0-4119 GCA_964503945.1 uncultured Caldilineales bacterium | reverse complement strand
AGCAGTTGCACTATCTGCGCAACCGCCTGCGCAAGCCGGGCGTGCATTTCACCTGGAGCAAGCCCCGGGAGTCGCTGATGGAGGCGTTTCTCAGCCGGGGCGACCGGCGTCTGGCCCAGGTCATCCAGCGGGCGTGGGAGCTGGGCGCAAAGTTCGACGCTTGGGGCGATCAGTTCAATTGGGAGGCGTGGCATCGGGCGTTTGAGGAAGCGGGCCTGGAGATGGATTGGTACGCCCGTCGTGGGCGTTCGGTGGATGAGACCCTGCCCTGGGACCACTTGAGCATGGGGGTGGACAAGGGTTTTCTCATCCAGGAATGGCTGCTAAGCCAGGATGGCGCGGTCATCGACGACTGCCGGGAGCATTGTTTCTCCTGCGGCATCCTGACCGTGTTCAAGAACGAGCGGCGGCAGGCGCAGGAGGCGTTAGGCCCGAGCAGTTGGGGCTGCCCCGCGTTCGGACGGGGCGTGGAGCGCCAACCTGTGTCCCGTCAGCAGGTCCCCCTGTTCTTCGATCCCGAGATGAGCCCTGAAAAGGTCCCCCTGGGCCAGTTCGATCATCCCGTGCTTCAACGCCGTCGCACCTTCCAAGAGCATGAGCGCCGGGCAAAAGCAAAGGCGGAATGATCATCTTTGCGCTTTTGGCGTCTTTCGTGAGATTTTCATTGGCGGCAGCGGGCTGCCGCCCGTCGCGCTTGCTATGAGAACCGGGCGATGAGCCGTTCCAGCGCGTCAAATCCCCGTTCCAACGCTTCCATCTCGGGTCCGAAGCTGATGCGGGCGTAGTTGCCATACCGGGCCACTTCGCGGCGTCGATCGGGGTTCACATCGAAGAAGACGCCAGGCACGGTGATGACTTTCTCCTTCAACCCCTCCTTGAAGAAGCTGAGGCCGTCGTTCAAGGGCGCAGGCAGGTTCGACAAGTTTGCCCACACGTAGAACGTGCCTGCGGGCTCCGCTTCGATCTCGATGCCCAGCGCGCGCAGGCGTTCCATGGCGTATGCCCGTTTCCTGGAGAAATGGCGCTGGATGGCCTCGGTCTCCTGGAAAACCACTTCAGGTTCCAGAAGCTCCAGCGCAGGCGCCTGGAAGGGATGGTTCGGGCCGCCATCCAGGAAAGAGCCAGCGCTGGCAATGGCGTTGATGACTTCTTTGGGGGCCAGGGTCCAGCTCAAGCGCCAGCCGGGATAGCGCCAGTTTTTGGTGAGGCCGTCCACGATGATAACGGGGTCCGCGTTCACATCGCCGACGTAACGGGCGGCAGAGACGATTTTGGGTGGATAGCCGTTGGGCAGGCCGGTGTAGATGTAATGGGAGTAGAATTCGTCGATGATCAGGGAGCAGTGAAGATCGCGGGCCATCTGCACCCAGCGCCGCAACCGCTCCCCTTCAACAAGCTGGCCCGTGGGATTGCAGGGATTGCTCACCAGTAGCGCCTTGAGTCCACGCCCCAGAATCTCCCGTTTGAGCATGGCCAGCGGAGCTTGATAGCCTTCGTCCGGGTCGAGCAGGATGGGAATGGGAATGAAGGCCTTGAAGACGGAGAGCAGCTCCTCGTAGGCAGTATAGTCGGGCAAAAAGTGGCCCATGTTGATGTTGCCCAGGGCCGCGGCGATGCGGGTGAGTGCGGCCCGACCTCCTCCGGCGATGCTCACATTCTCCCAGGTATATTTGCTGGGCTTATCCTGGCGGAAAAGTGCGTTGTAGAGGTCGGCGACTTTCTGGCGCAGCGCCATTTCGCCGGTGATGGGGCTGTATTCCTGGGCGGCGGGATCGATGCGAATAGCTTCGACCCGAGGCGGAGCGCCGGGGATGGGGCCGGTTTCGGGCATGCCCTGGCCCAGATTGGCCCATTCAGGATGACCGGGCGCGTAGCCTTGCTGCCGGGCGCGGTGCATGACATAGATAACGCCGGTGCGAGGCACGCGGCGAAAGCCTGGGATGGAATGACTATTGGATGATTGAGAAGTCATGGTCGCGATACGCTGTGGATGGGGATCAAGAAGGGCGCCAAAGGTGCGATGCTGCAACAAAGCCCGACGCCGCCAAACGGCAATGATAGCAGGAAGCGATCAAAGTGTAAAATCTCCATGCAAAAAGGGATGGGCTTCAAAACCATCAGATTCAGCACGTCAACTTAATCCCTCAATGAAAACGTCCCATCGGTCATCTTCGGGAGATGTCGGTTACGCGCCAGAAAACTGATGTGCGGACCATCGCCACAGGAGGATGAGGAAAATCAAAACAACGATATTTGACAAGACAACAGCTGAGACAGTGATTTGAAAACTTGGTGACGGGAAGATTCTGATGAGCCACAAAGTGAACTGTTGTCCCAGGGAAAGAACCTGGTATTGGAGATGCACGGCCACGCCAAGGAGAAGCACAATTGATAACCTGGAAGGCGTGCACTCGATGGGCGCATCGCTCAAACGCTTGGCCCATGCAAACAGACGTTTCCCAGGAGCAAAAGTCAAAGTCATGGCTGCCAATAGCCAGAAAAGCTCAAACAGGCGCGGTAAGATCACCAATGCAAATGATTGTTGCAACGAGCCAGATGGCAAATAGAGGTCATTTGCGGCATGAAAGAAGGGTAACGACAGGATCGACAGAACCAGTGAACCCAACTTGAACCAGGAAAAGCTTACAAGCCCGATGAGGATCAGCATGAGAGAAAGGGCGCTTGTGGCGGTGGCAAACCCATCCCTGGCGATGAGGTTGCCCCTGGTCAGGCTGCAGTGGATGGCGCGAACGGTATTGAGAGCGCAATACACGCTTGCACTCCAGGCCAGCGCGCCCAAAAGAAGATATCCGAAAAATGGTGACACGAGACAACACCTCCACGTGTCCAGGTGAACTCAGGCCTTCAGAAGCAAGACCATCGGAGCTGGGAAGTTATGCTTGCAAAGCCACATCATGGGCGGCGCGGGCGATGAGAGGGATGAGCGCGCCCAGGCCCGCGAAGCGTGGGTCTTTCGTCTGCCCCCGCACATAACGGATGTAGATCTGGGCGGCGATGACCGTCAGCCGGAACAACCCCAGCGCGTGGTAGAAGTGCACGTCCGACACATCCCGGCCTGAGCGCTCGGCGTAGCGGACCACAAGCTGATCCCGAGTCCAGAAGCGGGCGTCGCCCACGGGCATCTGCGCGATGGCCTGCATGTAGGGCGGATCATCGGGCTCGGTCCAATAGGTGAGCAGCGCGCCCAGGTCAGAGAAAGGATCGCCCAAAGTGCACATATCCCAATCAAAGACGGCCACGATGCGGCCCGGATCGTCGGGCGCGAACATGACGTTGTCCAGCTTGTAGTCGTTGTGCACCAGGGTGGGCGGGGGAGAGGGCGGCTGATGGGCCTTGAGCCAGGCGTAGACCTCATCCATGATGGGCAGGTCTTCGGTCTTGGCCGCGTGCCAACGCTTGTTCCAGCCCTCAATTTGACGGGTGATGAAGCCCTGGGGCCGCCCCAGGTCGCCCAGCCCCAGCGCCTCGAAATCCACCGCGTGAAACTCGGCCAGGGTTTCGATGAGGGCCTCGCTCATGCGTTGGGGCGCGTCGGGAATGCCCGCGAACTCGGGCGGGATGGATTTGCGCACCACCACGCCCTGCTTGCGCTCCACGATGATGAATGGGCTGACGATGACGTCGGGGTCATCGCAGTAGAGGTAAGCCCGCGGGGCTTTTGGAAAGGCGCGATGGAGGACGGAAAGGACTTTGTACTCGCGGCCCATGTCGTGGGCTTTTTTGGCCACCGGGCCCAGGGGAGGCCGCCGCAGCACGTACTGATGCTCGCCGAAGTCCAGCAGATAGGTGAGATTGGCCACGCCGCCGGTGAACTGGCGCACGGTCAGGGGCTGTTCGGTGCCGGGGAGTTTGTCTTTGAGCCAGGCGTGCAGCCGGGCCTCGTCAAAACGTTCGTCCGGGCGCACAGGGATAGTGTCGGAGGGCATGTGGAAATGATGAGTGGAAAGCGATGGTTGAGGGTTGATGAAAATGATTAAAGATTAACGATTAAAGCTGGTTCCAGCAAAAAGAGTCGGCAGGTGCGACGCCGGTTTCCCCAAATGAAACTTTGAGACATTCCTTCGCGCCTTGGCGACTTTGCATGAGACAGCTCCCCTT
>CAZDCN010000304.1:0-4119 GCA_964503945.1 uncultured Caldilineales bacterium | reverse complement strand
AACCCGTGTCTCAGCCTTGAGAGGGCTGCATCCTAGTCCACTAGACGAATGGGCCTTGGCATATTCAATTGCACGTTGCATTATACGGATGCCAGTCCATTTTGTCAACTCCAGAAAACCTTGCATCTTACCCACTCGCGAGAGATAATGATCGCCAGGGAGGCGCAATCATGCCCATCTTACCCCACAACCCATTCCATCGTTCCCAGCCGTCCCAGGCGGAGCCTCCACGTAAACTGGCTTTTGTGCTGGGAGGAGGCGGCCCGCGCGGGGCCCTGCAGGTGGGCGCGCTGCGCGCCCTTCTGGAAGCGGGCATCCATCCCGACATGCTCGTCGGAACCTCCATCGGCGCCATCAACGGGGCTTTTCTCGCCCGGTTTGGCTTTAGCGAAGCGGGCCTCGAACACCTGATGGAAGTGTGGAATGACGCCGCCCGGGGGGATTTCGCGCCCGGCGACTTCACCCGGGCCATGATCCGCACCCTGCTGCCCGGCATCAAAAACCAGGGATATCTCGCCCAAGCCCGAGCCTTCTACGCCCGCCACGGCCTGCCCCCCCACCTGCGCTTTCGCGACCTCGCCGGTCCCGAACTCTACATGGTCGCCGCAGACATTCAGCATCATCGCGCGGTCGTCTTCGGCGAGCATCCCGACGACCCCGTGCTGGATAGCATGCTCGCCTCGGCCGCCATCCCTCCCTGGCTGCCTCCCATGGAACTGGATGGCGGCGTCATGGTGGATGGCGGCGCGGTGAGCCATCTCCCCATCGAAGCGGCCCTGCAACATGGAGCCACTGAGATCATCGCTCTGGACCTGTTCCATCCCCGACCTCCCGAAAAGCCCATTCAAGGCTTCCTGGGTCTCCTGGATCAGGTCTTCACCACCATGGAAAGCCGCCACATCGAACTGGAGCTGGAACTGGCCCGAAGGATGCAGACGCCCGTCCACCGCTGGCAATTGCGGTATGATCACCGCATCGCCTTCTGGGACCTGAGCCAAACCCACAATCTCATCCATGCCGGCTACGAGGCCGCAAAAACCTACCTGGCCGATATGGAGAAGACAACGCAGCAAATCGAGGCGGCCTCGCCCCCCTCATCTCCGGAAGGACCATTGGCCGCCCTGCGGACAACCCTCCTCAGGGAGATGCAAAAACTGCTGGGCCGCCAGGGGCGTCACAACCGCTAGAAAGAGAAATCCCGAGGTTCGCGGCCTCGGGATTTCTCTCCACACACACATAGAAAGGAGGTGCACCGATGAATGTCGAGACATTCGAGGAGGTGACACATCCAAGTATCCGCGATAAGAGGTCGACCGACTATGATCTAGATCATAAATGGGAGGAAAAATGTTGCAATTAGTCGAATTTGATGCAAGGGTGACAAAAAAAGCGTAGCGAAATTGCCCGTCAACGGCACCCCCCTGCAACTTGGCGAACTCCCGCCTCCCGTTTTATCATAGCCCCATGCCTCGACTGTTGATTATCGAAGATGACGATGACCTGCGCAAGGCCCTGAAGATGAGCCTGAAGCAGCAGGGATATGAACTCGACGCCGCGGCCACCGGCCCCCAAGGACTGGAAAAAGCCCGCGCCGGCAACTACGATCTCATCATCCTCGACCTGATGCTGCCCGGCATGGACGGCCTCTCCCTGATGCGGGCCTTGCGATTGACTTCCCAAACCCCTGTGCTCATGCTCACCGCCCGCAGCTCCGAGATGGACAAGATCATCGGGCTGGAAAGCGGCGCGGACGATTATCTCACCAAACCCTTCAGCCTGGGCGAGCTGGTGGCCCGCATTCGGGCCCTGCTGCGCCGCTCCCGCTCCGCCGCGTCCCTTCCGCCCGACCGCATCACCTCCGGCGACCTGACCCTGGACCTCATCACCCGGCGGGTGACCTTGCGAGGCCGGCGTTTGGAAATGAGCCCCAAGGAGTTCAGCCTGCTGGCCGAATTGATGCGCAACGAAGGCGCGGTGCTCAGCCGCGACCTGTTGCTGACCCGGGTGTGGGGTTACGACTACGCGGGGGCCACCCGCACCGTGGATGTGCACATCCGCTGGCTGCGGGAAAAGCTGGAGGAGGACCCCTCCCATCCCCGCTATATCCAGACCGTGCGCGGGGTGGGCTATCGCTTCGAAGGCCCGGTGGGCGGGGATGAGCCCGAAGAAGATTCCACGCCCGATGGAGATTAGCGCCGGAAGAATGCGGGGCGCGGGGCGAGAATGGATGACCGCGGGCCTCTGGCTGCTGGCGGGCCTGCTGTTGCGCGTCTGGCAGTTCGGCTGGCATCCCTTGCGGGAGGATGAGGCCCTGTATGGCTACTGGGCCCGGCTCATCGCCTCGGGCAGGGACCCCATGCTGGAAAGGGTGGCCGTAGACAAGCCGCCCTTCTTTCTCTACGCGCTGGCCCGCTGGTTCCAATGGTTTGGGGTCAGCGATGCGTCGGGGCGCAGCCTCAATGTGGTCATCTCCTTTCTGACCATGATCGTCTTGTGGCGGTTGGCCCGACGCATCTATGGGCCCCGCACGGGCCTGTGGACCCTGGCCTTCTTCGCGCTTTCCCCCTTCGCCATCAGCTTCGCGCCCACCATGTACACCGACCCCATGCTCACCCTGTGGGTCGCGCTGGCGTTGTGGGCCGCGAGCTGGCGCTTGGGCCTGCTCGCGGGCCTGGCCCTGGGCATGGGCTTCGCCACCAAACAGAACGCGCTCCTTTTCATCCCCTTGCTCTTGCCCGCGCTTTGGCTGGGCCGATGGCCCCGCTTCCTCCGACGCCGCCTCCGCGCTCCCATCCTCGCGGCCCTCCTGCCCCTGCTCGCCTTTGCCCTGGGCTTCGCCTACATGGCCTACAAAATCTGGCAGTGGGACCAGTGGCGCATCCTGCCCGCGGAGATCCCCGACTTCTGGACTCAGGCCTGGCGCAGCTACGGCGGCCTCACATGGGTCTCTCCCCTGGCCTGGCCCGCGCGCCTCGCGGCCTGGTGGGAGGTGGGACGCTGGTGGGGCGGAGGCGCGCCGGGGACGATGGTTTGGATTGGGTTGAGCCTGGTCGCGGTTTGGGCGGCGCTGAGGGAGGTCAGCGGCCATCGGTATTCGGCATTCGGCTTTCGACATTCAGTGGAGGATAAGCGCACGACCGACAACGGGGCGCGGAGCGCTTCCCTTTGGACTTGGCTCTTCGCGGGCTTCATGCTCTTTTACCTGGCCCTGCACCTGGCGATGAGCTTCCAGACCTGGGATCGCTACCTCCTGCCCCTTGCGCCCCTGGCCGCGATGCTTTCCGCCCGGGGCGCGGTCCGCCTGTGGGAGCGCAGCCGCGGCTGGGGGAAGGTCTGGCGCTGGGGGATGGCCGCGGCCCTGACTCTGACGGTGAGCCTGGGCGCGGTCCGGGCCGCTGCCGCGCGCATCCCCGTGGGCGGGGATCATGGAGCCTACGCCGGGCTGATTGCCGTGGCCCGCTTCCTGGAGGAGAACGTTCCCGCGTATCATGGCGTCATCTACCAGCGCTGGCTGGGCTGGCAATGGAATTGGTATCTGTGGGACCGGGAGGATCGGGTCTATTGGGCGGATGAAGCCATGCTGGTGGCGGATCTCGCCGCTGACCCCCACGGTTACGCCCGGTTTGTGGTCTTTCCCGCTTGGCATCTGGATGAGAAGCCCGCGTTGGAGGAGGCCCTGGCGCGCCTGGGGCTGCACCTGGAGGAGCGGCTGCGGGTGCGGGATGGGGCCTCGGGCGAGCTGCGGTTCATCGTCTATGAAATCGAGCCCCACATCCGCCTGTTCCAAAAATAGATGCCTCACGCAAAGACGCAGAGGCGCAAAGGGAAAAAGGCTAGGAATGTAGACTCCCAGGCGGATGTGTCATCCGCCGGGGAACGCGCCGCCGACGTTGTTCACTTCAGGTAAACCGGGAAACACGGATAGAAGACACAAATAGAGGAAACACCAATGAAAGTCAGGTTTGCAGGTTTGCAAGTCGCAGGTGGCAGGTCAACTGGCGCAGCCTTACCTGCGACCTGCGACCGTATTTCCATCCTTATTGGCGTGCTACCGCTCATGGCGACTGCTTCGTAAATAGAATAGGTCACGCTGCAAGAGGCAGTGGATCGAGTCGGACC
>CAZDCN010000303.1:0-4124 GCA_964503945.1 uncultured Caldilineales bacterium | reverse complement strand
CGCGGGAGGGTGAAGAAGCCATGGCGGGATGCAGTGGGTTTAAGGGGAAATAGTTTCATCTTACACAGTTGAGCTCAGCTAAATCGCGGGCGTTGCATTCTTCCAACGATCATGGCGTCTGTTCGTTGCTCTGGCGAGGGGCTTCCTGAGCAGGAAGCCACGCGGCATCATGAGTGTCCTGTTGTGGTTTTCCCTCAGGAATGTTGTACAACACATCCAGATAGCGCCGCAGGATGTCATCCACCATGCCGCGGAAGGGAATGGATGCGGCCATGCCGTAGATGGGGGTCATGCCGCCCGAGCTTGCGGGCTGTTCCCGAACTTCCTTCACGCTCTCGGCTAGATCGTCGAGGAAGCGCTCGGTCACGCCAGGCTGCGCGTGGCGCAGGGTGACGGCGATGTGCACCGCGGGCGGGAATTGCAGGCCGTTCAAACTCCAGCCGCGGCGGGCCATGGCATCCAGCACCCGGTAGATGTCAACATCATCCGAGGCGAAAGCGATGACCCAGAGGGGATCGCCCAGGACGCGCAGGCCCGGAATGCTCTCGATGCCCTCGCGAATGCGATCGCCCGTCTCCAGAATGCGCCGGGCCGCGTCCAGATACCCTGCTCGTCCCAGCTTCACCATCACGGCCCATGCCACGGCCATGAGCGCGCCCGGCTTGCTGCCCGCCATGGCAGGCGAGGCGTAGAGGCCGCCGGGCCAGTCGGTGGCTGTGAAATACTGGTAGCGGCGCAGCTCGGGATGGCGATAGAGCACCACCGAGGTTCCCTTGGCCGCGTAGCCGTATTTGTGCGTGTCCACCGAGATGGAGGTGACGCCGGGCAGGCGGAAATCGATGGCCGGGACGGGATAGCCCAGCGCCTCCGCCCAGGGGATGATGAACCCGCCCAGGCAGGCGTCGGTGTGGAAGCCCACGCCCTTGCGATAAGCCAGGTCCGACATCTCAGGGATGGGATCGATGACGCCGTGGGGAAAGCCGGGCGCGGAGCCGACCAGGGCGATGGTGTTCTTATCCATGGCCTTTTCCATGGCCCGCACGTCGGCCACGAAACGACTGGTGACGGGCGTGCGTCGGATTTCGATGCCGAAATACTGGCCCGCTTTGTCGAACGCGGGATGGGCGGAGATGGGCAGGACGATGTTAGGGCGTTTGATCCCCTTGCGGTCTCGGGCCCAATCCCGATAGGTCTTCATGGCCATGAGAATGCTCTCGGTGCCGCCCGAGGTGACGGAGCCACAGGGGGCGGCGTCCGGGTGCAGACGCCGGGCTTCGTCCGCGTGGAGCATGTCTGCGGCCATGGCCACGATTTCAGCCTCGTATTTGACGGCGCTGGGCCACAGGTCCGCATGCAGGGGGTTCATCTGGGAGTGGAGGGCGTAGACCTGGTTCATGAAGGCGATGTGCTCGGGATCGCCATGATAGACCGCGCCCGACGCGTAGCCCTCCTCCCAGCGGGTTTCTCGGGCCTGGACCTGGGTCATCATGTCCAGGATATTCTCTTCGGGCAGGCCCTGGGCGGGCAGATGGGGAAAGCTGGGGATCAGATCAGCGTAAGGGTGCAGCTCCGCCTCCAAGTCCGCCAACATGCGCTCATATTCCTGCTCCAGCAGCTTTTGCACGCCCGGCAGCTTGCGGAGACCTCTCTCCAGGGGACCGTGCAGGCGTTTGGGCAGTTTGGCGGTGAGGTTGAGGAGGGTGTCGGTGTCCATACTTTCTCTGGATGGTGAAGGGATTCGCGAAGGCGATGTTGGGCGAGAGGAAACGGGCGTTATGCGTCAAACGTAATGACGTGACGCATGACGTTTGACGTTTTACGAAATCGATTGCCCGCGCCAAATTGGCTTGCATATTTTTGCCGATTAGTGCGCATGCTGCCTGTTCAACTTCTTGTAAATCGGACTCATGCGCTGGTAGATGTCGAGATAGGAGGCGAAGAGCTCGTCGTAGATGGGGGTGACGGCTGGGTTGGGTTCGTACACCCGGGCGGTTTCCACGTGCCGGGCATAATCGTCCAGGGTGGTCAAATTCAAGGCAATGCCTGCCAACACGGCCACGCCTCGCAGGCCCGCGGCTTGCGGGTCCTTCACCTGATGAATGGTGCGTTTGAGCACGTCTGCGAAGATCTGGCTCCAAATGTCGGAGAGGGCGCCCCCGCCGACAAAGTTCACCGGATTCAAAGGCCCCTGGCCCGCCAGCTTCTCCACATATCCCTGGAGCCAGCGGGTGTTGAAAGCCACGCCCTCCATCACTGCTCGTACGATATCCGCTCGGGTTGTGGTCAATGACAGGTTGTAGAGCCCCGCCCGGAGCGTGGATTCCTCTACGGGCGTGCGCTCGCCATAGAGCCAGGGGGTGAAGATGAGCCCGCCGCTGCCCGGTTCGGCCTGCGCGGCCAGTTGATCGAAACGCGGATACGCGTCCTCTGGCGCTGGGCAGGCCCCCAACGCGTCGTCACCGTAGAAGACCGCGTTGCGCAAGAAGGTGAGGGATGCGCCCGCGGTTTCCTGCTCGTTCACCACAAAGTAGCGTCCCGGCGCGGAGGAGGGCAGAGACGCCATGTTATGAAATACGTCTGTCTTCTTGAAAGGCACATGGCAGGTGAACCAGGAGGAGGTGCCCACATAGACATGGGGATGGAAGTCGGCCACCGCGCCCGAGCCCAGCACCGGTGCGTGGACGTCGGGCGCGCCCATGGTTACGGGCAGGCCCGCGGGAACGCCCAACGCCTCGGCCGCGTCGGGCAAGAGCGGTCCCACCACGGCGTTGGTGGGCAGGATGTCAGGCAGCTTATCCTCATCCACCCCCGTCCATTTGAGCAGGGTGGGGTGATAGTGCACCCGCTGGATGTCCCGGTTGTCGGTGACCCAATGCAAGGTGATGGTGGCCGGGTCCGTGGCGAATCGCCCCGTCAGTTTGAGGTTGATGTAATCCTTGGGCTCCAGAAATTTGAACGCGGCCCGGTAGCGCTCCGGCTCGCGGCGTTGCAGGTAGAGGATGTGGGCGATGGGGTCTTTGCCGCTGCGGGTGGGCATGCCCCCGGTCAACCGCAGCCAGGTGATGAGCTTGCGCAGGCCGTAGCCTTCGATCTTGGGAAAGCCGCCGGTGATCTCGGCCACATAGGGCGCGCCGCGGCTGTCCATCCAGATGATGGCGTTGCCCAGGGGCTCCCCTTGCGCATCCACCGCCACCGTGCCCGACCAGTGCGCGCTGACGCCGATGCCCGCCACCCGCGTCTTGTCAATGCCGCTTTCGGCGAACACGCGGCGCACATTGCGCGTGATCACAGCCCACCAGTCAGCGGGGTCTTGCTCGGCCTGGCCGCCGGGCCCAAAGTGCACGGGCGTGGCGTCGGCCTCGTGCACGTAGGCGACGACTTTGCCGTGAGGCGTCACCAGGCCTGCCTTGCAGGCCGTGGTGCCCAGGTCGATGGCGAGGATGAGGGGCGCGTCCTTCATCGGCTTCTCATCCCGTACGGGGGGGAATCTCGCCGGGCATACGCAACTCACCCTCGGCCATCATCCTTTCGTGCATCGCCAGGGGACCGCGCAATGTGTCAAGAAGTTCGGTTGGGACCTCATCACGCGAGATGAGACCGGTCACGATGGCGTAAGCGACCGTCAGCTCTTGGTAAGGATTATCGATATAACGTTTGAACAATTCTCGCGCTGGCCCCTGGTGGAAGCGATGAATACGGTGCTCCAACTCCACTGCATCGAAGGTCCCCTGCCGCCAGGCGGCAAAATCGCCCTCCAGTCTTTCCAGAAAGATCGCCAATTCGCGCTCGTAGGCGACGCCTGCATAATGGCGCAGAAGACGCTTGATGCGTTTGGAATATCTGGGTTGGTTCATGGCTGAGATCCTCGTGAGGGCATGAATGACATGCTTTCGTAGTATAGGAAGAAAGATGGGCGTTCGTCAGTGGGGGCGATTTATCACCACGTCAGCACGGCCCCTTGCGAACCGCTGGTGACCATCTTGGCGTAGCGGCTGAGGTATTTGGGCAGACCCGGACGCACCAGGGGTTTCCAGGCCGCGCGCCGCCGCGCCAGCTCCTCCTCGGGCACGTGCAATTCCAGACGACGGTTGGTGATGTCCACCGTGATCAAGTCTCCCGGCTCG
>CAZDCN010000302.1:0-4130 GCA_964503945.1 uncultured Caldilineales bacterium | reverse complement strand
GGGTTGACCCGGCGTCGTTTCGTAGCCCGGAGCTTCAGCTCCGGGTGTTGGCAGATGCATTATGAAAACTTGCACATCGCGTATTGGAATATATTTGTTTGGCAAACAGGGCTTGGATTTTACCCTTTCGCGAGATGTCTTGTCGGAATCACGCCTGTTGCTGTATCAGGCAGCTCGTCCATCCAGCATCAGGGCTTCGGTCCTTTCCGCCATGCGTCGGGCGGTGAACTCGGTCCGAGCAATGCGCTGGCCCGCGCGGCCCATCTGCTTCCGGAGATGGGCGTCCTCCAGCAGCATCCGCACTCGCTGGGTCAGCGCCGTCTGATCCCCCACAGGTGCGATAAACCCCGTCTCTCCATCCCGAATCATATCCTCCGCCCCGGCAGTGTGGGTGCGCACCACGGGCACCCCCATCTGCATGGCTTCGATGGCCACCAACCCCAGCCCCTCATTGTCCGACGGGAAGACGAACACATCCATAGCCGCGAAGACTTCGGACACGTTCTCCACCCAGCCAAGAAAGGCCAGCCGCCCGTTTTCCTCCAGGGGCCGGGCCAGCGCGTGCAGATGGGCCTCGTAGCTGGCGGGCGCGCCTTCGGGCCGATGCCCGGCGATAAGAAAACGGGCCTGGGGGAAGTCATGGGTCAGGGCCAGCGCGGTGCGGATGAACATGTCGTGGCGTTTGTTGGGCGCGAGGGAGGCCACCGCGCCCACAACCAGGGCGTCCTCGGGCCAACCCAGCCGCGCTTTCAAGGCCTCGCCCGACGCGTGGGGGTCGATGCGGCCCTCGGGCAGACCGTCGTGGATGACTACGGCCTTGGGGGGATCGCCCAACCGGTGGGCTACATCCCTGGCGATGCAGATCACCCGTTCCGAGAACGCGTAGGCGATGCGCTCCTTCGCGGCCATGGGCCGTTCGCGGCGCAGATGCCACCACATGGGGAGCCCCGCCATCCTGGCCGCGGGCCCGGCCAGGATGGCCGCCCGGGTGCTGTTGGCGTGGATGCCGATGGCGTTCCGTTCTCGGGCCAGGCGGGCCAGGTCGCGGGCGTGGAGCGTCAGCGCGGGCGCGGCCAGGGCCTTTTGCAGTTTCCCCGCCATCCCCCGCTTCCCCTGCGCCCGCCGCCAGATGCCAGGGGCGGGCAGAATGATGGTCTCGACGCCCGCCTCCCGGGCCCGCTGGGGCAAAATCCCTTCGCCCGGAGCCACGAACACCGGGTGGATGCGCTGGAGATGGGTCATGAGCCACACCAGCACCCGGGCCGCGCCGTAGAAGCGGAAATAATTGGACTCGTAGAAGAGGACGGTGGGTTTGGACATCCAGGAAGAGGAGAAGGGACAGGGGAAAGAGGCGGCCGGGGAGACCGCCTCTTTTGGGTTTTGGAGCTGGAGGATTAGTTCACGCCTGGAACCAGGGTAAAGTCGAACTCGCCTACTCGATCGGTGTAGTTCGGATCAGCAGGGGGGCAGGCGTCGACGCCCCGGACTTTGTAGTAGTAGTTTGTGGCGGCGTCACCCACGGCGCCCGCGTCGGTGTAAGTGGCCGTGGTGGTCGTGTCCAAAAGATTGGCGGCGTCATCAGGCGTGAAATAAGGATCGGTGGAACGGTAGATTTTGTATTGCGTTGCTCCCGTGTCCGACCAGGTGAGGATGGCGTCATTTCCGGAGTAGGAGATGGTCAGACCGGTCACATCGGAAGTGGTTCCCATGCACCGATTAGGCTGGAGGCACCATTGGTTTAGCTGACCGGTGTCGGCGCTGGCGTTATCGCTCACTGTGATGCGCCAGTCTCCGGATAGCGTCTCACCGTTGAATGCGGCGAGAAGCGTGCTGCTGGGAGGATCGCCGCCACGGACTCGGCCGGAAATCGCAGGCGGTGACGTGTTACACATGGTCTCGGCGTCGCCATCCGGGCCGTAATCATCGAAGATGGCGTCGACATCGCCGCCGCTGCATCCGTAGGTGGTGTCGGGCGCGCCGGGGCGGTCCATGAGAGTCACCGTGGTCCCGGTGTCCACGTGCTCCAATGTGACAATGAGATCGCCCACATAGGTGTGAGCAATGTTGACCTGGACGTCCAGGTCCTGCAGGGTATCTCCGGAGCTGATGGTCATGGTGTCGGAAACGCCGGCCGCGTCGTTGTCCGGGATAGCTGCGTTGGGCGTGCTACAGATCACGTTTTCGGTGGTGAAGCTGAAAACACTGGACCAGAGGCCTGCGCCACAAGGATTGACGCCCTTCACCCGCCAGTAGTAGGTGGTGTTGGGAGAGAGGGGCGTGGGCATGGTGTAGGTGGTGTCCTGGATATCGGTGGCCGTATGGATAATGTTGGCAAAGCCGCTGTCTGTGGCGATCTCCAGGGTGTAGGTTTCGGCGTTGGCCGCGGGGTCCCAGGTGAAAGTAGGGGTGGTGGAGACATTGGTGGCGCCATCCGCGGGCGTGAGGGGCGTTGGCGCGTTGGGAGCCTGGTCGAAAACGGTCAGATCCACGGCGGTGGTGTGGGTGATGGTCCCGCTGTCGCCCTGAATGGTGATGGTGTAATCGCCGGGGGCTGCAGATGCGGTGTTGCCGATGGTCAGGGTGCTGGAGCCCGGCGGCGTCACCGGATTGGGGTTGAAGGTGGCGGTGGTTCCGGCCGGATGCCCGCTGGCGCTGAGGGTGACCGGGTCGCTGAACCCGGACACCGAGCCCACGTCCACCGTGTAGATGGCGTCCGTTCCCGTGCAGATGGACTGCGAACCGGGGCTGGCGCTGAGGGTGAAGTCGGGCGCCCGAGAGCAGTTGGAAAATTTGAAAGAAGCCACCCGGGTCTGCCAGTCGGCGGAGCTGGTGGTTTGCATGTATTCGGTGGTGAACCAGAAGGTGCAGTCATCCACCGGATCCACGGAGAGCGCGCTGTAATCGCCCCAGCGGGCCGCGTCGTGGGTCTGGCTGCCGCTGCCGTCGATGATGGTGGCCTCGCCCTGGGCAAGCTGGCCCAGGGGATCGCTGGCCAACCTCCCGGCATAGCGGATGCCGGGGTAAACGGTGTTGCTGGAGATGCTGAAGCCAATGGCGAGATTGCCCACATAATCCATGGCCACGCTGCCCATCCAGCGGTGGTTAGCATCGGGCGCGTAGGTGCCCTGTTGATAGATGGTGGCATCCGAGAGGGTCGTGTCCACCGTTCCCCCGCGGATTTCATACCAACGAATGCCCGCGTGATCCGACCCGCTGCCCACATTGACGGTGTGGTTCACGACCAGGGATTCGTGGTCGCCGTAGTTGCGATACCAAAGGTGCATCATCAGTCGGTCGGAAAGCGAATCCAGTTCCACGTTGGTGTCGGGCTGGGGGATGTCCCAATTGTTTCGCGAGCCGCCTGTGCCGTCGAAATTCCAATCGAATGGATCGACCACCAACTCCTTCACCAGGGTGAAGGTGGAATTGCTGGGGTTCGCCCAATCGGTGTGAAATTCCCAGATGTGGAGGATGTCATCCGTTCCCGCCCAATCCATGTCCACGGACATGAAGTAGTTGGGCGCGCCGGCGGGCGGCAAGGCGTCACCCATGAGGTTGCTGGGAAGCAGCCCGCCGTAATTGCTGTTCACCGGCTCCAGGTCGAAGTATTGGAAGGTGGCGGGATTGCCGTTGAGCATGGCGTCTCGGTCGAAGACGTAGACGCCTGCGCCGGCCCAACTGCTGCCGTTCAGAAACTGGTTCACCGACATGTAATACCCATCGGGCCAGACGCCCAGCTTGGGGTAATCGTTCATCTTGTTGTCGTGGACTTTGATGCTGTAGAGCCACCAGTCGTTGGGGTTGTTGGTGGGCGTGCCCGTCTTGGAGACGGCAAAGCATTCGTAGTAGGGGGGATCGGGCAAGGCGAATTGGGTGAGGACCCAGCGGTCCGCCATCTGATCGTAAAGCACCACGGGATCGCCGTAGGCGTATGTATTGCAGGTGTCGCTGGTGGGCCACAGGTCTTGCATGCCAAAGTCATAAAGCTGATTGCCGGATTTGTCCCAGATGCGCACCTGGGTGCCAGAGGATGAGTTGACAACCTGCACATAGTGATTGGGGCCGACTTGTCCGTCGGTGTCGGGGGGCAGCACGCCGGTGGCGGGGATGCCTTCCCAGTTGGTTGTGGC
>CAZDCN010000301.1:0-4135 GCA_964503945.1 uncultured Caldilineales bacterium | reverse complement strand
TGGCCATCGTGGATGGTGACAAGAAAGAGTTGGTCACGATTATTCCCTCCGGCTACGCCAGCCACATCCTGCGTTCCTCCAAGGATGGCCGTTACTTCTACGTCATCGGTCGCGATGGCAAAGTCAGCCTCATCGACCTGTGGAGCAAAGAGCCCACCCTGGTGGCCGAAGCCCGCACCTGTCTCGACGCCCGTTCAGTGGATACGAGCAAATTCGAAGGCTACGAAGGCAAATACGCCATTATCGGTTGCTATTGGCCCAGCGCACTGGTTGTGGTCGACGGCCAGACCTTAGAGCCCATCAAGATGGTCTCCACTCAGGGCTACGATCGCAGCCGGGGCGAATTCATTCGGGAGAACCGCGTGGCCGCCATTGTCAGCTCCCACTTTAGCCCCGAATGGATCGTGAATATCAAAGAGGCGGGGCAAATCTGGATGGTGGACTACTCGCAAATCGAGAAGAAAGGACGGCCTCTGGGCGTGAAGATGCTCGATACCGAACGCTATCTCCACGACGGCGGCTGGGACGGCTCGAAGCGCTATTTCATGGAAGCCGCCAACGCCTCCAAGAAGATCGTGGTCATCGACGCTAAAAATGGCGAATTCGTCGCATCCATCGATGTAGGCGATAAGCCTCACCCCGGCCGCGGCGCCAACTGGGTCCATCCCGAATACGGTCCCGTTTGGGCCACGGGGCACATCAAGGACAACAAGATTGCAGTCATTGGCACGGACCCGGAAGGCCATCCTGAGTATGCCTGGAAAGTGGTGAAGATGCTGGAGACGCCCAGCATGGGCAATCTCTTCATCAAGACCCATCCCAACAGCCCCTGGCTCATTGCCGACTTCACCGTGGCGCCCACGCCCGAAATGAACCGCACCCTCTGCGCCTGGGACAAGAACGACCTGGAGAAGGAGCCCAAGTGCTGGGAGGTGGAAGGCGCAGCCGATCTCAGCGCCCGGGTCGTCCACATTGAATTTAACAAAGACGGCACCGAATTCTGGGTCTCTCTGTGGGGCAATGTGGACACGCCCACGGCCATCGTCGTGTATGACGCTCAGACCCTGGAAGAGGTCGCCCGCATCACCGGCGATTGGGTCATCACCCCCACCGGCAAGTTCAACGTCTACAACACCGCCAACGACATCTACTAACCCACCACCTTTTTCCCTTCAAGAGCCGCGGGCGTGCGTCCGCGGCTCTTGTGCTTTATCATGTAACCTTTCCCACAATATAGCCTGGGGAAAAAACTTATGCTACAATACCCTCTATGAAGAAAACTGCCTCTGGTCGCACGAGCTCCCGGCTGGAAAAGATGAAGCGGGAGATGATGAAAGCGGTGCGCACCACGCCCCTGTTCAAATCTCTTTCCGATGAAGACTGGCGGGACGTGGTGCAATTCCTTTATGGGCATTGCTACCCTGCGGATTCCTACCTCTTTTTCCAGGGCGACCCGCCTGAAGCGCTCTACATCATCTGGAGCGGTCGGGTGAAGCTGGTGCGGCATACTGACCAGGGTAGGGATGTGGTGGTGACGGTGCTGGGACCGGGTCAGCTCATCGGGGAAATGGCCGTATTCGATGGACGACCCTATTCCATGACCGCGGTGACCCTGGAAGAAACCGCGGTGGTGACCATCGCCCGCAACGACCTGATGACCATCATCCAACGCTACCCCGAGGTCTCTTTTGAGGTAATCTTGGAGCTGAACCGGCGGCTGCGCCTCTGCACCGAACTTGTGCGAAGTTTGGCCGTGGACCGTGTGGAGCAGCGCATCGCCCGGGCGCTGTTGCGTCTGAAAGATCTGGGCGGCGCGCCCGCGCCTGAAGGCGAGGGCGTCATGATCGACATCCACCTCACCCGCCAGGATATCGCCGAGATGACAGGCACCACCGTAGAAACCGCCATTCGCGTCATGAGCCGTTTCCGTAAGGAAGGGCTGATCCGCAACTATAAGGGACGCACCATCCTGTTGGATGTGCAGGGATTGGAGACCATCGCCCGGGGGAAATGAGGCGAGGGGGCATGATTCAGATTCGAGCGCAGATTCAGGGTCGAGAGACGCGCGGCGCCACCCAACTCCTGCATCTGACCGCGCCCGAACTTGCCCAGCGCCTTCATCCCGGCCAGGCCTTGCTCATCCAGACCGGTTGGGGTCTCGATCCCTTCCTGCGTCGCACCTTTTATCCCACCGCCATCGGGGAGCAGACCTTCGGCATCCGACTGGCCCCCGACGCGGACCGGGGCCGGGCCTGGTTGCGTATGGCTCCCGTAGGCGCGGAGGTGGATGTGCTCGGGCCCGTGGGCCGCGGTTTTTCCCTGCCCGACCACGCCCGTCGCATCCTATGTCTGGGCCAGGGCGACGGGGCCTGGTTTCTGCTGCCCCTGGTGCGCGAGGCCGCCGCCCGGGGCGTGAGCGTGGTCCTCGCCATGGAGGCTACAACCAAACGTCAGACCATCCCCGCCCGAGAGCTGCCCCTGGCTGTGGAATATCACGTGGCCACCCTGGATGGCAGCGTCGGCCGCCGCGGCGATCTACGCCCCCTGCTGCCAGAACTTCTGCAGTGGGCCGACGGGGTCATGGCTGTGGGCGGGATGACATTTTACCAGCTGTTGGCGCGAGTCATCGAGGACACACGGGTGACCCTCCCTCGCGGCTTCGCCCAGGCCCTTTACCAGGCCGATTTTCTCTGCGGCTTTGGCGCTTGCCAGTCGTGCGCCGCGGATGTGGCCGGCGGTCGACGCCGCGTCTGCCTACGCGGGCCGGTGTTCGATCTGGTGGATGTGTTGCGATGATGAACATCCTCCAGATGTCAGATGGCAAGACGTCCTCGCCATCTTGCTGACGAATTGCTACGCCATCCTTTCGCGCAGGACCTCCTCCAGCGTGGGGACGCCAATGGGCTGAAGTTCGTAGCGGACGCGCTGGCTGGGATGTTGGATATCGATGACGCGGGCCAGGTCGATGGGCGTGCCTACGATGACCAGATCGCAGGGGACCTGGTTGATGGTGGCTTGAAGGTCGCGCAATTGGGCCTCGCCGTAGCCCATGGCCGGGAGCACCGGGCCGGTATCGGGATATTTGGCGTAAGTTTCGGCGATGGAGGCCACGGCCCAGGGCCTGGGATCGATGATTTCGGCCGCGCCGAAGCGTTTGGCCGCGATGACACCCGCGCCATAGGCCATGCCTCCGTGGGTCAGGGTGGGACCGTCCTCCACCACCAGCACCCGCTTGCCCCGAATTGCATCGGGGTCGTCCACGAAGATGGGCGATGCCGCATCTACGACAACAGCATCGGGATTGAGGGTCTCGATGTTCTGCCGCACGGTTTGCACATCCTCGAAATCCGCGGTGTCGATCTTATTGATGACGATGACGTCGGCCATGCGCACGTTGGCCTCGCCCGGCCAGAAACGCATCTCATGCCCGGGGCGGTGGGGATCCACGACGGTGATCTGCAGATCGGGCCTGAAGAATGGCAGGTCATTGTTCCCGCCATCCCACAGCACGACATCCGCTTCCTCCTCCGCCTGACGTAAGATGGCCTCGTAATCCACGCCCGCGTACACCACCAAACCCCGATCGAGATGGGGTTCATACTCCTCCCGCTCCTCGATGGTGCATTCATGGCGGTCCAGGTCCTCATACGTGGCGAACCGTTGCACCGCCTGCTTGCGCAGATCGCCATAGGGCATGGGATGACGCACCACGACCACCTTCTTGCCCATGGCTCGCAGGATGTCGGTAACGCGTCGCGTAGTTTGGCTCTTGCCGCAGCCGGTGCGGGCCGCGGTCACCGCCACCACGGGCCTGCTGCTTTCCAGCATGGTGCGTTTCCCGCCTAGCAGCCAGAAATCCGCGCCCGCGGCCGCGGTCCTCGACGCCAGATGCATCACATACTCGTGTGACACATCGCTGTATGAGAATACAACCACATCGATATCCTGCTCCCGGATGATCTCCTCCAGATCATCCTCGGGCAGAATGGGGATGCCCTGAGGATAGAGTTCGCCCGCCAGTTCGGGCGGATAGAGCCGCCCTTCGATGTTGGGAATCTGTGTGGCAGTGAACGCCGCCACATGGAAGGCGGGATTGTCTCGGAAGAAGACGTTGAAATTGTGAAAATCGCGGCCA
>CAZDCN010000300.1:0-4143 GCA_964503945.1 uncultured Caldilineales bacterium | reverse complement strand
GTCGTGTCGTAGCCCGGAGCTTCAGCTCCGGGTGATCACGCGCAAACCCTGAAAAATTGCACATTGCGTATCCCTCATGTCCTCCCGCTCCCTCTCCCCTCGCCGGGGCCTGCCCTGGCAGCAGACCGCCATCTTCGCGGCCCTCATGGTCATGGAACTGGCCTGGGTAACGCCCCTGATCATGATCTTCCTGCCCGAGATGTGGGGGCTCCCCCCGCTGCTGGTTCTCGTCGGGCTGTGGGCGATGATGGCCGGGATGATGGTCATCGCCCGCTTCCTGGAATCCCGCGACATCCCCTCGCCCGCGTTTCAGCTTCTGACCGCGGCCTGGTTGATTTTCATCGGGCTGCTGGCCGTGCGCGTGGTGCTCTTCCCCGATGCGTCCTTCTTCAACCTGGACTGGATGCACACCGCGCTGACGTCGGGGGATGTCGCCTTTCGCGCGGTGGTGATTTTGGGGGCGGTGGCCTACCTCTGGTGGCGGGCGGTGACCTTTCTGCAGCGGGACCTCAGTTTCTTCATCATCGGTTATGATTTCCGCAAGGGGGTGCTGGGCCTGATTCTGGCCGTCAGTGTGCTGCACTTCCTCAGCCGCGAGTCGGCCATGATTTTCGTGGGCGTATTCTTCTTCGCCGGGCTCATGGCTGTGGCCCTGGGGCGGACGGAGGATATCGCCCGAGGGACGGGGGACGGCCGCGCGGCCATCCCTCGGGTGTGGCTGGCCGTGACCGCCATCAACACCCTGGCCGTGCTGGCCCTGGCCTGGGCCTTCGCTCAGGTGTGGAGCCTGCAGGGGTTTCGGGCCTTGCTGCGGATGCTTGCGCCTCTGTGGGAGTGGATCAGGCCTGATGCGTTGGGCGTTGTGTTTCTGTTGCTGCGCATGCTGGAGCCCCTGTTGGCATGGTTGATCCACGCCATGCGCGGCGTTTTGAATGGCGACCAGGGGGCGCAGGTTTTCGATGAGATGAATGCCAGGCTGCCCGATGCGCAAAAACTTTTTGGGGACAACCCGCCCGCGTATGCGCCCCCGGCCTGGCTCGATTTTCTGTTTAGCTATGTCATTCCCATGGCCATAGGCGTGATGGCGCTGGCGATCCTGGTCTTGTGGCTGGGCAAACGCCGAGCCCGAGGCCGCGTCCTGGTGGAGGATGAACACGCGCGGGCGTCCAGCCAGGAGGCCGCGGGATTGCGTCACTTGCTGCGTCGAGGCGCGGACAGGGTGCGGGACCTGGCGGGCATGGTGGGGCAATTCGGCCTGGGACGCCGATTTTACGCGGCCATCACCATCCGGCATATCTACGGCAATTTGCAAAAGCTGGGCCAGGCCCGCGGTCAGCCCCGCAACCCGGCCTGGACGCCCAACGACTATCTGCCCCGGCTGGAACGCATCTTCCCGGACCACGCGGACGCGCTCCGCCACATCACCGACGCGTACAACGCCTACGAATACGGCCACGTCTCCACCGATCCCGACGAACTCGACCGCCTGCGCGCAGACTGGGAGGCCCTGCGCCGCGCGCCCGACGTTGCCAACGAAAAAAGCGCCGATCAGGCGTGAAATGTGACATCATCACGCGTCACGTTCACGAACCTCCTCACCCCCGACCCCGGACACCGGACACCGAACCCCGGACTCCGGACTCCGGACTCCGGACCGTTGACCACCCATGCCCGACGACATCCAGGCCCGACTGAACCGCCTGCGCAAAGCGGGGCGCAAACGCCGCCGCCCCACGCCCCGCGGGCCGCAATCCCTGCCCGAACCCCCTGCGCAGCCCCCGCCCTCCCCTCCTTCGTCCGCACATCATGCGCGCGAACGCGAGACGCGGCTGGAGCAGCTCCCGGGCGTGGAGGAAGTGGTCAACGCGTGGGGCAGTTACCTGCTGCGCACCGTGCGCTTTCCCCTGACCCATCAACAGGGGCGGGTGCGCCTGGGCGACGCGCTGGAGCTGGATGCGGACGCGGTGCGGATGCTGGCGGAGGCCCCCGATTTCGATTTCCGCCGGGCGGTCTTTTTGGACACGGAGACCTCGGGGCTGGCGGGGGGCGCGGGAACCATCGTATTCCTCACGGGCGTAGGCGTATTCGAGGAGGACGCCTATGTGGTGCGGCAGTTCTTCGCCCGCCATCCCGCGGAAGAGCGGGCCTATCTGCCCGACCTGGCTCGCTTTCTGGCCGAACGCCAGGGCCTGGTCACCTTCAATGGCCGCGCGTTCGACTGGCCCCTGCTACGCTCCCGTTTCATCCTGTCGGGCGTGGCTCCGCCTCAAGCCTCGCCCCATCTGGATTTGCTCATCCCGGCCCGGCGGCTGTGGCGGCCGCGGCTGGGCGCGTGCCATTTCGGCAATTTGGAGCAGCGCATCCTCGGGCATGAACGCAGCGGGCTCGACATTCCCTCCTGGCGCATTCCCAGCCTGTGGTTTCGCTTTGCCCGGGGCGAGGGCGGCGTTCGCGACATGGAGGCCGTGCTCTATCACAACCAGGAAGACATCGTCAGCATGGCGCCCCTGGCTCAAGTCCTGGCCGCCACGCTGGCGGGCGTGGAGACGCCCCATCCCCACGATTGGCTGGCCCTGGCTCGCATCCACCGCCGCGCGGGCCAGCCCGACCGGGCGGAGAAGGCTTATCTCCGGGCGCTGGACCATCCCCTGCCGCCAGCGCTGCGGGCCCAGGCTATGCGCGAGCTCGCGGCCCTGCTCAAACGACAGGGCCGTCGGGCCGAGGCCGCGGCCTGGTGGGAGGCCCTGGCCCGGCTGCTGCCCGCGGACGTGGATGCGTTGGTGGAGCTGGCCAAGTATTATGAGTGGGACGCGCGGGACATGCAAAAAGCCCGGGAGATGACCGAGGAGGCCATTCGCCGGGCGGAAACGTGGCGTTCGCCGGGAGATCGAGCGCGGGCGCGGGCGGCGTTGGAGCATCGTCTGGCCCGGTTGCTACGGAAACAGCCCACTGATAGGGGGAACCGCTGATAGGGGACGCAAACGGGTATGGGAAACGCGGGTTACGGCTCCTGGATATTGACGGTGGCGATGAGGGGCGGCTCCTCGGCAAAGGCCTCCCGGTCCACCGCGATCTCGTCGATGACCGAGAGAATGCCGGGGGTGTGGCGCACGATCTCCAGAATGATGTCCTGAATGGTGGGGCTGGGGACTTTGCCGAGGACCGTGGCGATGCGGTTTTTGACGATGACATCAACGGGATAGAGGCTGGCGATGGGGTCGTGTAACAGCCGATCCTGCACCCGCACCTCCAGCTCCCGATCGGTGGTCATCTCGTTGGAGACGCTGATCACGCCCGAGACGGCCCGGGCCGCGGCGTGAATCCGCCGTCGATCCTCCTGGGAGTGGGTGTGCCCGCGCAGGAGCACATGCCCTTTTTCCACAAAAACGCGCAGGTCTTCGATGGGAATGTCCAGGGCCTCGATGGCTTCCCGCACACGCTGAGCCAAGGCCTCATCCTTTTTCTTGGGCACGTAGGGTGGCAGGGCATAAAGCGCATCCTTTTCCAGATTCAGGACCACGCCCGTATCACTCCATTCCTTCACCTGCGACGCGGCCACCACCACCCGGCGACGGCGGATGCCTGGCAGGCGCACCACCAGATACAGGAGTTTTCTGTTCTCCGGGTCCACGGCCAGGTGGTCCACCACGCCCACGCGTTCGCCCAGGCTGGAAAACACCGGAGCCCCGCGGCCAACCAGGATCATGCCATCCTCAACGCCCACCCGGATGCGTTTGAAGGGCCGCGGGAAGTTTTTCACCGCGATGCCGTAGCCATCGTTCCAGACCAGCATCTCCTCAGGGCTGTAAGGGGGCGTTCCCGGCAGCTCGGGCGTGGTGAATTCTTTATGATCAAACTTGCGCAGGTTCTGCACAAAGGCTTTGTCGATGTTCAGATGAATGGAGCCATCATCATCCACATGATCGACGTAGCGGGTGGAGATGACGCGCGATCCGGTGAGCAGATCGCATTTGACGATGAGGTCGCTTACTTCACCGTCATGAGGATTCAGGACGACATATTGCAGAGCGCCCACGCGACCATCTTTTGCGAAAACTGGCGATCCGATGGTGAACATGATGACGACCTCCATTGGGAAGAGAATTTCGTGATTGCAATCCTTTCCTTTTTTAGCACGGGAGG
>CAZDCN010000299.1:0-4146 GCA_964503945.1 uncultured Caldilineales bacterium | reverse complement strand
TTGAACGCTCGGCCAACGCTGGCTCTGAGAAGGTCTCCGCCAACGACGCCAACGGCAATTTACGGAACAGAAGCCAGGGGGTCACGCAATCACGCGCAAGCGCCGGGGGATGGTGACGATGCGGATGAGATGCAGGTTCTCACCGATGGTCTCGCCATCCGCCTGGCAAGGCAGAGGATGGTCGCTCTCGATGGTTACATTTTTCGCCTGATCCATGATGATTTTGGGATGGTCTGTGTGCTTTCCCTTCATCAATTTGGGAATAAGCGGTCCCACTTCCCGGCGATGGATATCGGTGGCGATGCAAAGATCGAGGATGCCGTCGTCATATCGGGCCTGGGGCGCAGCCAGGAAGCCGCCGCCCAGCCGCGGGCCGTTGGCCACGAACGTGATAAACGCGGGCGTCTCCACGCGTTTTTCATCCAATTGCAGGCGCACAGGGGGTTTTTCGAAATACACCCACAGGGTTTTCAGCACCGCGGCCATGTAGATGGCGAAGCCCCGCAGTCGCTGGATTTTGTGGGCTTCGATGTTCACCCGGGCGTCGAAACCGCACCCCAGCATGTTCACGAAGAAACGGGAAGGCGCGTTATCGAATTCGGCCCAGGCCACGTCAATGATCCGGGTGTGGCCGCGCTTCAACCGATCCACAGCCTCTTCAACCCCATTGCGGATGCCCAGGCCCCAGGCAAAATCGTTGCCGCTGCCCATGGGCAACACCCCCATGGTTGTCGGCGACACCCCATCCTGTCCTTTGGCCGCGAGCAGGATGCCGTTGGCCACCTCGTTGACTGTGCCGTCGCCGCCCGCGGCCACCACCACGGGCACGCCCGCTTCCGCGGCCTCGCGCGCCAGGTCCATCGCATGCCGACGACCCTCGGTCAGCTTCACTTCGAAGTCGAGATCGGTGCGCGACAGGCTTTGCAACACCACATCGATGGCGTGTTTGCTGTCGCCACGGTTGGAAAAGGGGTTGAAGATGATGAGCATATCGGGCATGGGGCTATTTTACACCCATCCCGCCGGGATTTGGTAATTCATCGCGCCCTAGGTATTTTTGTCGAACCCGCGATGGATGGCGTCCGGCCCGAAGCGGGTTTGTAGGGCGTCCACGGCCTCCTGCAGACGCCTCGCCCGATCATCCTGCTCGTCCCACAAGGAGAGCTGCACCAGGCCCTCCTGCAGGTTGCTCACGCCCACGCCGATGAGGCGCACCGGCTGGCCGGGCCGCCACAGCCGGTCGAACAGCTGGGTGGCGGTGGATAGGATGGCCGTTTCGTCGTCGGTGGGGGCGGGCAGCGTGGCTTGACGGGTGAGGGTGGTGAAGTCGCTCAGGCGCAGTTTGAGCTTGACGGTGCGGGCCAGGAGATGCTTGCCGCGCAGCGAGCGGGCCACGCCCGCGGCCAGCCGCTCGAGCGTGTGGTGCAATTTGCGGGCGTCGCTCACATCCCGGGCGAAGGTGGTTTCCTTGCTGATGGACTTGGCCCGGCCTCGTTCCGACGCCACGGGTCGATTGTCTTCGCCCCGGGCGCGATGGGCTAGATCCCAGCCATGTTTGCCGAAAGCCCGCACCAGCGCCTTCTCCGAATAAGCCGCCAGTTGGCCGATGGTAAAAATTCCCAGCGCGTGCAGTTTCTCTTCGGTTTTCGGGCCTACGCCCCACAGCGCTCGCACGGGCAGGGGCGCCAGAAACGCGGCCTCCTCCCCCGGCGGGACGATGGTGATGGCGTTGGGATAATCTCCCTTCCCCGCCCGGCTCTTGCCCACATCGTTCGCGATCTTGGCCACCAGCTTGTTCGTCGCGCCGCCCAGCGAGCAGGGCAGTCCCAGCTCCTCCCGAATGCGGGTTTGCAGCCCCTGGGCGATGACCTCCAACGGCTCGGGCAGATCGCTGACATCGAGAAATGCCTCGTCGATGGATATCTGCTCCACGACGGGGGTCAGCTCCCGCACCCGGGCCATGACCTCCCGCGAGGCCCGGACGTAATCCTCCCGATGGGGGGAGACGATGCGCAGGTCGGGGCAGAGCCGCACCGCCTGAGCCATGGGCATGGCGGAATGCACGCCAAAAGCTCGGGCGGGATAGGAGCAGGACGCGACCACGCCCCGGCCCTCAGGTCGGCCTCCCACCGCGAAAGGCTTGCCCCGTAAGGCCGGGTCGCGCTGCTCCTCCACCGCACAGAAGAATGCGTCCAGGTCCAGGTGGAGGATTTTGCGGAGCATGGCGCTTATTTGCTTTGGGCTTTGGTCAAGGTCGTGGATTTTCCGTTCTTTTTGCCGTTTTTCTTCTCGACCTTTTCTGTTTTCTCCGACTTTTTCTGCTGCAATTCGCGCAGACCGCCCTCGATCCATTCCTTCAGCATCCGCTTTTCCTCGCGCGAGAGCTCCAGTTCCGCGTCATCGCAGCGGGAGAGGATGTAGGAACGGTAGACCCGGGCCAGGCTCTGGGGCGTATCCCGTTTGGTGAAGCGATGTTTGGCGTAGGCGATGCCCTTGAGCACGTTGTTGATGTTCGTGCGAGAGACGGCCTCCCCTTCCTCGATGAGGCGGTCGCGCACGGCCTTGGAGGTGGAGGTGAGGTGATAGCGGTGCTCTTTCAGGTCCTCGGCCAGGGCCGTGAAGATGAGTGCGTATTGCCGGGGCGTGAGGTAAGGCGCGCCGGTGATCTGGCTGATGCGTTTGGCGAATTCCGCCAGTTTGGGCGGCATCTCTTCCTTGCCCCTGGCCGTTTCTTCTTCCACGGGCAGGGAATGACGCTGGGGATCGTAGAGGTAGCCGGGCGAAGGCGTAGTCGCGATTTCGAAATCCAGGTTCTCTTCGCTCTGGAGCAGGTTCTTGAAGGTGCCCGCGCCCGCCCAATGGCTCTCGATGACCTTGTTCCCCAACTGGTCGATGACCTCTTGCGCGGCCCGGCCCATGAGGATGGGCTCTTGCGAACGAGCCACCAGTTTGCGCACCAGGTCCACGATGCGTTTGCGCAAGCGATCGTCGCTGGTGGGTTGAGCGGGACGTTCCGCTGGTTGGCGTTTCGATTTGGAAGGCTTGCGGGGCAGCTCCACGGTCACGCGCCAGGGATCGCCTTCGGTGATGCGCAGGTTGGGATGACGTCGCACCAGGTGGGTGGTGAGGGCGCGCAAGGAGTAGAACCCCAGCCAGTTGCTATCCCGCCGGAATTCGGGGAAGTTGCGATAGAGTTTGGGCAGATCGGTGGCCAGGATCTCGCCGTTGGCGCTGGCCTCGGCGTAGAGCTTCTCGGCCATCGCGTCCAACAGCTCGGGCGTGGCCGTGATGGGGGGCGCAACGCCGTTGGCGGGCTTGCGTCCTTCCTCGCCGCCCATGCCCAGCGCGTGTTCGATGAACACATCCTCGCTGATGACCAGATCCGCGGCGGCGATGAACGCGGCGGACGCGGGCCCGGCCGAGAGGATGGCGGTTCGGCGGTCGTAGGCCCGCAGGCGCAGCAGCACGGGCATGAAGTCGGAGTCGCCCGAGAGGATGATGAATTCGTCGAAGTGGGTGGGATGATTCAACGTGTCGAGGATGTCCATCACCATGTAGATGTCCGCGCTGTTTTTGCCCTGGGAGGTGAGAGAAGGGCAGTCCACCACCGAGAACGCGGAGCGGGTGAAGAAGGGGCGGTAGCGTTGGAAATCGCGCGGGTTGAGGTAGCACTTGCGGATGAGGATGTCCCGCTGAGCGCCGGCCTGACCCGACCCCTCCGGCATGCCCGACATGCCCTCTTCCAGCCATCTCAGCCAAAAGGCGGGATTGGCTGCGAATCGTTCTGCTGCGTCCTCATCCAGTTGACGCAGTCCCAGGTAGATGTTGTCGAAATCCACAAAGAGCGCGGATTTCAATCGTTTTTGTTCAGTCATAAAGGTCCTTGAAAAAGTTTGAAAGGGGCTTTGACGGTTGTATCAAAGCAATATGGTCATCACGCCTTCCCGACAGGCACACCCCAGAATGGGAGTATTCGAATCGAAGGCAGAAACAAGGAAATCATTCGATTTCCAACCCTCAGTGTACAACGGAACCACGGGAAACGCCAATCTTCGCATGTCAATGGGACCTCGGGTCTGTGAAAAGGGCTAGGAACCACGCCCTCTAAATGGGGCTGGGTCACGCGCCCGCCAAAAGCCGGGTTCA
>CAZDCN010000298.1:0-4176 GCA_964503945.1 uncultured Caldilineales bacterium | reverse complement strand
CACCCGGAGCTGAAGCTCCGGGCTACGAAACAACGCCGGGTGAACCCGGCTTTGGGCTGGACTTTGTGATGTCCAGCCCCGCTTAGGGGGCGCACCTTCTAGCCCGCAGGTGAACCTACGGGCGTCCGGCCAAGTAACCGTCCCTTTCGGAGCAAGTTGCCCATTAGGTGTTGCCAATGGTCCATGGTCAAAGCATCCTGAGGCGGATATCCCCATGCGTTTACGTCACCCCTATCGTTGGGTTCTTTCCCTGCTCGCCCTGCTCGCGCTGGCGGCCACCTGGCCCGTGGCCCGGCATCTCGCGTCCCGCGTGCCCGGCTCCGACACCTGGGCCTACGATGAATACACCTTCATCTGGTCCATGTGGTGGCTCAAGCACAGCGCGTTGGACCTGCACAGCTCCATTTTTTTCAGTCAGAACATCTTCTATCCCCTGGGCATGGAGCTGATCCTCTACTCCTACAACCTCATGGCCGCGATCCTGGCCCTGCCCCTGGGCGTGGCCGTGAACTGGCCCTTCGCCTCCAACATCCTCATTCTGCTGAACGTTGTCTTCTCGGGGTTTGGCGCGTATTTGCTGGCGATGTGGGTGATCCATGACCAAAGATTCATGATGAAAGCGAACACGTATGAGAGGTCCGACCAGCAAGCTTTAATCTTTAATCATCCATCATCAACCATCCGCCTCGCCGCCCTCATTGCTGGGCTCATCTACGCGTTCGCCAGCAATCGCATGATCTACCTGGCCCTGGGCCACTACAACATCCAGTCCTGGGTCTTTCTCCCCTTCTTCGTTCTCTATCTGTTGAAGACCATGGCCCGCCCCACATGGCGTCACGCGGGCATGGCCGGGCTGTTCGGGGCCTTGAACCTGCTGGTGGACATGCAATACGGCGTGTTCATGGCGTTCCTGGGGCTGTGTTTGCTGTTGGCGCGGCCGGTGCGAGATGCGCTTCTGGGCCGCGGGTCAGGGCGTTCGGGCGATGAGCAGGCGTCAGGGGAAGCGCACGGCGTCTTGCGGCGGTGGGCCGCGTTGGGCGTTATCGGCGGCGTGGCCATGCTGCTAACCCTGCCCTACTTCTGGGAGACGGTGAAATCCATGCTCCACGCCCGGTTCCTGATTCAGGGCTGGGGCGACGCGCTCAAGCTCTCGGCCGACCTGGCGGGCTGGTTCACCCCCACCGCGCTCCACCCCCTGTGGGGAACGGATTGGCCCGCGCGGCTGCGGGCCGTGCAGGAAGGAACCGCGCCCTTCAACGACGTGAACACCGTCTTCCTCGGCTTTGTCACCGCGGGTCTGGCCCTCATCGGCGGCGTTCTCCTGTGGAAGCGCAGCCGCGGCTGGGTCATGGCCGCGATGCTGGCCGCGCTTTTCACCCTGGGGCCGCTCTTGCAAATCTATGGCCGCCTTGTCTATGACTTCGACGGCCTGGAAACCTCCATCCCCATGCCCTTCATCCTCCTCCACTACATCCCCTTCGTCAAAGGGAATCGCACGGCCAACCGCTGGAGCATTGCCCTGATGCTGGCCCTGGCCGTGCTGGCCGCGTGGGGGGCGTGGTGGCTGTTGGGGAAGTTGGGGGGCGAGGGGGCGGAGGGGCGAGGGGGCGAGGGGGCGAAGGGCTGGTTGATGCTGGGGATGACCGGATTGCTGGCCGTGGGCGTCCTCTTCGAACACGCGGCCATGCCCCTGCCCACCACCGACGCCCGCATCCCTCCCGCGGTTCAGCAGCTCGCGGCCCTGCCCGATGGCGCGGTCTGGCAGATCCCCATGGGCTGGCGCAACAGCTTCGGCGTGTTGGGCGTGGAGCGCACCCAGGCCCAATACTGGATGACCGCCCACGGCAAGCCCATCATCTCGGGCAACACCTCCCGCAATCCCGCCATCAAATTCGATTACTTCGCGCGTCTGCCCCTGGTGGCCGCCATCGTTCAGGTGGAAAACGGCCATGAACCGGACGCAACGCTGCGGGCCGCGGCCCGCGAACAGGCGGACGAAGTCATCACCTTGTGGGACGTGCGCTATCTCATGCTGATGCCGCCCGTGCCCGGGCGTCTGCCCTATGCGGACACCTGGCGGGCCAGCCAGCAAGCCGCGCTGGACTTCATCCCCCACAGCGATAGCCCCATCATCGACGATGGGAGCATCCGAATCTACCAGGTGACGCCGGGCGCCCCGCTGCCCCTGGCGTTGGATTTCGGCGGCAGGAACACGGACTTGTGGCGGGCCGAGGGTTGGGGCCCGGATGAGCCCGATGTGGGGGGCGCGAACGGCGTGTGGGCCGACGCGCGGCGGTCGCATCTTCTCTTCCGCAGCGACGATGCGGCTTCGCGGACGTTGCGTTTTCGCGCTCAACCCTTTACCTGGCCCGGCGCGCCCGACCAATATCTCACCCTCAAGCTCAACGGCCAGCCCATCGCCACCACCGTGCTCGCCCCCGGCTGGGAGGAATACGCGTTCCCGATCGCGCCGCGGCCCGGCATCAACCACCTGTGGTTCGAGTTCAAATACGCGGAACGCCCGCGCGACAAGTTGCAGCAGGCCATGATCGGCAGCACGGGCGTGCAAAGCCCGGTGAACATCGCGGTGCACGCCTTCGATCAGGCCTTCATCACCCTCACCGACGCCGCGGGCGAGCCCCAGAACGCCTCCTTTGGCCGCCGCGGGATCAACGTCACCCTGCTGGATGCGCAAACGGGCGAGATTCTGGACATGCAGGGCTTCGACACCGTGGCCAACGCCTTCGAGGTGGCGCGGCTCACGGCCTACCTGAATCAGCTCCCTCCGGGCCGCATCGTCATCCTGGCCACGCGCGAGGGCGCGGGCGACTACGTCAGCCCCGAGCTCATGGCCGCGCTCGGGCGATTGGGCTCCTCCCTGGCTTCGCCCGAGGACCTGGCCGGGAAATCGCTGGCGCTGGTGGGCGTGGTCGGCGCGGGGCCGGGCTCGGCCGCGGAAACGATGGACGCGGATAACGCGTATCTCGAAATCTCGGGCGACTTCCGCACCCTGGCCGCGGCCTTCGACTGGCTGGAAATCAAGTAAAAAGGCAAAAGGTAAAAGTCAAAAATATGAAAGAGAACAAGGCCCCACAAGACATCACAGAGCGAACGGTTGCATACGCTCTCCGTATGATTCGACTATATCGGCATATTGAACAGGACAGTGTGGGCCGTATTTTGGGTAAACAACTTTTGAGAGCTCGGACATCGGTTGGCGCGAATGTGCATGGATCGCGTGGGGCGCAAAGCCGCGCGGACTTTATTGCCAAGTGTCTATTGCTCACAAAGAGATTTTGGAGACCGGATATGGACTCAAACCGCTTGTCGAAGCGAACATCGCGCCAGAGGAACGGCTGGAGGATTTGATGGATGAAACCCTGCAACTGACGAAGGTAATCTCAACAATCCTCATCAAAAGCAAGAAAAACCAGTCTTGATAACTTTTTGCCTTTTGCCTTTGACCTTGCCATGCGCAGCAAAAATCTCCTCTCCGCCATCCTCCTGGGCCTGGCCGCGTTCGTCGCCTACGCGTTGACGGCCGCGCCCGATGTGCTCTACGGCGACGCGGGCGAGTTTCAATTCACCCTGCCCCTGGCGGGCGTGGCGCATCCCACCGGCTATCCCCTCTTTCACATCCTGGGCTGGGGCTGGGAGCGCTTTTTCAGCGGCAACCCCGCCTGGGGAGCCAACCTGTTCAGCGCGCTTTGGGGCGGCGTCGCGGTGGGCCTCTTCTTCCTGTTCGGCGCCGAGGCCCTGGATCGCCTGCTGGCCCGGCTGAAGTGGCCTTCGGGCGGGCGCTGGCTGGCGGGATTGGGCGCGGCGGTTTTTGCCCTGAATCCCGCCCTGTGGGCCCAGGCCGCGCAGGCGGAGGTCTATACGCTGCACGCGGCCTTCGTGGCCGCGATCCTGGGGACCACGCTGGCGGTCGGGCGCAGTCGGGAGGCCTGGCCCTTGTGGCCGTTGGCCCTGCTCTTGGGCCTGGGCCTGACCCATCACCTCACGACCATTTTCCTGATTCCGGGCGTGTTTCTGTGCCTCTTGCTGACCCGGCCCGACCTCTTTCGCTTCAAGCCCCTGCTCAAAACCCTGCCCTGGTTCCTGGCCCCCCTGTTGCTCTACTTCTACATCCCCCTGCGCGCGGCCGCCAGCCCCTGGCTCTATCCGCAACTCACC
>CAZDCN010000297.1:0-4190 GCA_964503945.1 uncultured Caldilineales bacterium | reverse complement strand
ATCGTCGAACTGGATGGGGAGCGCATCAAGCAGGTGGAGCCCGATATCGGCTATCTCCACAGCGGCTTCGAGAAACAGGGCGAACACGTTCGCTACAAGGACTTCGTCTATTACACCGACCGCATGGACTACGTCTCGGCCATGCAGAACAACCTCTCCTACGTGCTGGCCGTGGAGCAACTGTTGGGCATCGAGGCCCCGCCTCGGGCCCAGGGCATCCGCGTGATCATGGCCGAGCTGCAGCGCATTGCCGCCCACCTGGTGTGGCTGGCCACCCACGCGTTGGACATCAGCGGCACGGGCCACGCCCTCCTCATGTACGCGTTCCGCGAGCGCGAGGAGATTTTGGACCTGTTCGAGATGGCCTGCGGCGCCCGGCTCACCACCAGCTACATGCGCATCGGCGGCGTGGCCGACGACCTCCCCCCCGCGTTCATCCCCCGCATGGTGGAATTCCTGGATTACATGGATGCGCGGCTGGACGAGTATCAGGCCATGCTGGAGAAGAACCCCCTGTGGCGCAAACGCCTGGAAGGCATCGGCCCCCTCAGCCTCAAAGACGCCATCGCCTGGGGCGTCACCGGGCCCATGCTGCGGGGCAGCGGCCTCGCCTACGACCTGCGCCGGGCCCAGCCCTACTGCGGCTACGACCAGTACGAATTCGACATCCCCACCTCCGAGCTGGGGGACAGCTATGGCCGCTATCTGGTGCGCATGGCCGAGATGAAACAATCGGTGCGCATCTTGCGCCAGGCCGCGGCCATGCTGCCCGAGGGCGACTACCTGCTGGACGACCCCAAGATCACGCCCCCGCAGCGCGACCTGCTGGACCAGAGCATGGAGGCCCTCATCCATCACTTCAAGCTCTACACCGAGGGCGTCACCCCGCCCCCGGGCGAGGTCTATCGGGCCATCGAAGCGCCCAAAGGCGAGATGGGCTTCTACATCATCTCCGACGGCTCCGCCCACCCCTACCGCCTGCGCATCCGCACCCCCAGCTTCGCCAACCTGCAAGTCATCGACCACCTCGCTCGCGAGCATCTCTTCTCCGACCTCGTCGTCATCATCGGCACCATCGACATCGTGCTGGGCGACGTGGATCGGTAATGGAAGATTCATGATGAAAGATTAAAGTTTTGGTCTTTTGATCTGTATCCAAACTTCACCTGAGCGCACAGAAATCACACTCCCGCACGACACTTCAATCATCAATCATTATTCATTGATTATGCTTTCACCCTCCGCCCGATCCGAAATCCAGGCCCTGATGGCCCGCTATCCCCGGCCCCGGTCCGCGCTGCTGCCCGCGCTCTACGTGGCCCAGCGGGAACACGGTTGGCTGCCCCCCGACATCCAGGCCGAGATCGCCGAGATCTTCGGCTTGGAGCCCATGGAAGTCCACGCGGTGGCCGGCTTCTACAACATGCTCTACAAGAAGCCCCACGGCACATACCACCTGGAGATCTGCACCAACGTCTCCTGCATGCTACGGGGCGCGAACGAGACCGCGGACGCGCTGAAGGAGAAGCTGCACATCGATTTCGGCGAGACCACGCCCGACGGCGCCTTTACCCTGGATCACATGGAATGCCTGGGGTCGTGCGGCTCCGCGCCCGTCATCTTCGTGCGCAAGAGCCACAGCGACTGGGGTCGCTACTACGAAAACGTCACCCCGGATAAGGTGGACGCCATGTTGGAGGAGCTGCGCTCGGGCGAGGACCTGCCCATGCACCGCTGGCCCGAGGACAAGCCCTACCATCACGACTATTTCAAGGGCAACGACCAGCTCCCCGCCACCAACTACATCCTCAGCCGCATCGACAAGCCCGACAGCCACGCCATCGACAGCTATCTGGCCGACGGCGGCTACGAAACCGCGCGCAAAGTCCTGCAGATGGACCCGCAGGACGTGGTCAACGAAGTGAAGACGGCCGGGTTGCGAGGGCGCGGGGGCGCGGGCTTCCCCGCGGGGGTGAAGTGGGGCTTCCTGCCCAAGGATTCCTTCCCCCGCTATCTCGTGGTGAACGCGGACGAATCGGAGCCGGGCACCTTCAAGGACCGGCTCATCCTGGAATTCGATCCCCACGCCCTCATCGAGGGCATCATCGCCACCTCCTGGGCTATTCAGGCCCACATCGCGTTCGTCTACATCCGGGGCGAATACATGCACCCCCGCCAGCGCCTGCTGAAGGCCATCGCCGAGGCCAAAGAGAAGGGCTTCCTGGGCAAGGGCATCTTCGGCACGGACTTCGACCTGGAGATCATCGTGCATCCGGGCGCGGGGGCCTACATCTGCGGCGAGGAGACCGCGCTCCTCAGCTCCCTGGAGGGCTATCGCGGGCATCCCCGGCTCAAGCCTCCCTTCCCCGCGGTGGAGGGCCTCTACGCCAAGCCCACCATCGTCAACAACGTGGAGACCATCACCCAGGTGGGGCACATCATGCGCCACGGCGCGGATTGGTACCGGCAGTGGGGCACAGAACGCAGCCCAGGCATCCAGCTGCTTTCGGTCAGCGGCCAGGTGAAGAAGCCGGGCGTGTACGAAGTGCCCTACGGCATCACCCTGCGGGAGCTCATCTACGACCTGGCTGGGGGCACAGTGGATGACCGACCCATCAAGAGCGTCGTGCCCGGCGGGCTCTCCATGCCCCAGCTCACCGCGGATCAGCTCGACACGCCCATGGACTTCGAATCCCTGATGAGCGCGGGGTCCATGCTGGGCTCGGGCGGCGTCATCGTCATCTGCGAGGGAGAGAGCGTCATCCCCATCGCCCGCCGCACCTCCGCCTTCTATCGCGAGGAATCCTGCGGCAAATGCAGCCCCTGCCGCGAGGGCGGCGTCTGGATCGAGGAGATCCTGGAGCGCATCGAAGCGGGCCAGGGCACCCTGGAGGACCTGCAGGAGATCGAGCACATCGCCAAATACATCGAACAGCAGTCCTTCTGCCCCTTCGGCGCTGCGTCCGTGTGGGGCGTGCAGAGCATGTTGCGCCATTTCCGGCCCGAATTCGAGCAATACATCCTGGAAACCAACCCCGACCAGAAGAAACCCCCCATCCCCGCCCGGCCCATCTATCGGCAGTATCACGGCCAGCCGCTGGAGAATAAGTTGACGTAATGCGTAATGCGTAATGCGTAATGCATAATGCGTATTCCGTATTGCGTAATGAAAGATGGCTGTTGGAAGTGAACGTCCGCCTTGGACGAGTTTCGAAGATTGGGAGCAATATGTGCCTCCTGAGATTCGAAATGATGCGCTTTGGAAGATGAAGGTCTATCGATTAGCGCTTTTTGCTTCCGATATCGGTTGGTTTGATATCGGCAAATTGATCAAGGATCATCGCACTCGCGATATAGCTGGACAACTTTATCGATCCTTAGGCTCTGAATGCGCCAATATCGAAGAAGGTTATTCCAAAGCAAGCCATCGTGATCGTTCCCGATTTTACGAATATGCCCTTGGCTCCGCTCGGGAAAGTCGTGGCTGGTATTACCGCAGCCGCTTTATCCTTTCGGAGCGCGTGATCGCACATCGAATCCAGCTTCAGACGGAAATCATTCGCTTACTTCTTTCTATCGTTCCCCGAGAACGCCGTGCAACGGCCCTGCGCGAACCCGCCCCGGTCTATCAAATCAATCCAAATCCAGCTCCAAAATCATTGCTGACCAATATCCCCTTTGAATAACGATTCCTGAAATACGCAGTACGCAATACGCAGTACGCAATACCCATCGCCATCCCACCCTTCTTCCCATAAACGCAATTACCCATTCCCCACCCCACTATGTCCGACTGGATCACCATCACCATCGACGGCAAGGAAGTGCAGGCCAAACGGGGCGAGCTGCTCACCGAGGCCGCGGCCCGCGCCGGCATCCGCATCCCCGTCTTTTGCTCGCATCCCAAGCTGGACCCCCTGGGCGCGTGCCGCATGTGCCTGGTGGAAATGGAAGGCCGCCGGGGCAAGATGCTGGTCACGGCCTGCACCACGCCCGTGAACGACGGCATGGTCTTCTACTACAACTCCGAGCGGGCCCGAGACGCCCGCCAGGGCACCCTGGAGGTCATCCTCGCCAACCATCCCCTGGATTGCCCCATCTGCGACAAGGGCGGCGAGTGCGATCTGCAAGACCAGGCCATGGCTCACGGGCCGGGGAAATCCCACTATTGGGAGCCCAAGCGCCACAAG
>CAZDCN010000296.1:2075-4195 GCA_964503945.1 uncultured Caldilineales bacterium | reverse complement strand
TTTCGGAAACTGCGAAGGCCGTTTGGGCGTTGGTCATCCTGTTGCCTTTCATGGGGCCTATCGCGTTTTGGATTGTAGGTCCTTCAACTTCATCCTCCTCATCCATACAGGCCAAATGAAAATCATGTCCGATTATGATGTTATCGTCATCGGTTCTGGCGCGGGCGGTCTCGCCGCTGCCGTTCCCTTAGCTCAAGCGGGAAAGAAAGTGCTTGTCCTTGAGCAACATGAAATCCCCGGCGGCTGGAGCCAAACTTTCACTTTGAATGGGTATCGGTTTAGCCCCGGCGTCCACTATATCGGCGAGCTGGGCGAGGGAGACTGGCTGCGCGCAGTCTATGAAGGGTTGGGCGTGTCCCGCGACCTGATTTTCTTTGAGCTGAATCCCGATGGCTTTGACCACGTGTTCCTGGGCGAAAAGCGGTTCGACATCCCCAAAGGCAAGGATCGCCTGGCCGAACGGCTGAAAGCCCGCTATCCCCACGAGGCCAAAGGGATCGACGGCTACCTGAACGCGGTGGAAAGCCTGATGCAACAACTCAACCAGTTGGGCAAGGTGAGCGGACCGGGCAGCGCCATCAAGGCTGCGCCCAGCGCGCTCTCGGTGCTGCGTTGGTATCGAAAAACAGGCGGCGACCTGCTGGACGCTTATATTTCCGATCCCGAGGTCAAGGGCATTCTCTCCGCACAGGCGGGTGACCACGGGCTGCCTCCAAGCATGGCCTCGGTATTCATGCACGCGGGCGTGACCCGGCATTATTTCAATGGCGGCTATTATCCCCGAGGCGGCGGCGGGGCCATCCCCAAAGCCTTTGTGCGGGCGCTGAAGCAAGCGGGAGGGGAGATTCGTCTGCAAACGCCCGTGAAGCGCATCTTGCTGGAGGAAAACAAAGCCGTCGGGGTGGAGACGGCCGCGGGGGATGTCATTACCGCGGATGCGGTCATCAGCAACGCGGACCCGGAGGTGACCTTCGGCAAACTCATCGGACGGGAAAAGTTGCCTGCTAAACTGCGCAAGAAGCTGGATCGGGTGAGCTACTCGGTCTCGTGCCTGAGTCTGTTTTTTGCAGTGGATATGGACCTGAAGGCCGCGGGCCTGGATTCGGGCAATTGCTGGTTCTATGACAACGAGGATGTGGATGGGCTTTACAAGATCGGTCTCACCGATGAAGTGCTGAAGTTGCCCGAACCGCCCGCATTCTTCCTGACGGTGACCACGCTCAAGGACCCCACCAAGATGCATCATGGGCACCACACCCTGGAGATGTTCAGTTTCGTGGGCTACGATGCCTTCAAGAAATGGGCGGGCACCCGCCCTGGCCAGCGGCCCGACGATTATGAGGCGATGAAGGAGGAACTGGCGGAGCGCATGTTTCGGGCGCTGGAGAAACGAATTCCCGGCATCTCCCGGCACGTCGTGTTCTGGAGCCTGGCCACGCCTTTGACCAATGAGTTCTACATCAATGCCACCCGGGGCAGTCTCTATGGCACAGCCAAGACGCCTGATCAAGTAGGGCCGGGCGGGTTTAACGTCACTACGCCCTTCGAGGGGCTGTATATGTGCGGAGCCAGCACCCTCAGCCACGGCATCGCCGGCGTGACCGGAACCGGCCTGGCCGTCGCCAGACACATCCTGGGCGTGCGCACTCGTGACCTGCTCTCCCAAAATGGCCCGCCCCTCCGCATCTATCCCGCCGACGACATGAGCCAATGGCCCGAGGACCTGCGTGAACGGGCTGAACGCGGTCAAAAGAAAACCGGCTGACGCTCTCTCAATAGCCTAACGCTTTGTCCACCACATGATGCAAAGGCTGCCCTCTTTTGTAGCGCCGCAGATTATCCAAAAAGATGGCCATGGCCCGCTCATCGTAATAAGGCGTCGCGCCTGAATAGTGCGACGTGATGATCACGTTGGGCAGCTCCCACAGGGGCGAATCCTCGGGCAAGGGCTCTTCTTCGAAAACATCCAGACCCGCTCCCGCGATCTGTCCCGACCGGAGAGCCTCCACCAGCGCCGTCTCATCCACCACCTTGCCCCGGCCGATATTCACGAAATACGCGCCGGGTTTCATGGCCGCAAAGGCGCGGGCGTCGAAGAGATGATGGGTTTCAGGCGTGTG
>CAZDCN010000296.1:0-2065 GCA_964503945.1 uncultured Caldilineales bacterium | reverse complement strand
AAGGTGATGACCACCACATCAACCTGATTCAAAACCTGTAACAGCGCATCGGGCCCGAACATCCGCGTCACGCCAGGGACTTCCCTGTCCGGATGGCGTCGCACGCCCCACACCTCCATGCCCAGGGCCCGGCCCAGCCGGGCGATGCGCGCGCCGATGGCGCCTACGCCCACCACCAGCATGGTCAACCCGGCCAGCTCAAACACCCCGCCCAGGGCATCGATCTCGCGATGGGTGAGCCAATGACGCCGTTCCTGGCTGCGGATGGCGTCGGGCAGGCGGCGGGCGAAGGCTAGCAGGAAGGCGAAAACGTGTTCGCTGATGGGAATGGCGTGGATGCCCGCGGTGTTGGTGAGGATGAAAGGATGAGCGATGGCCTCGGGATGGCGCTGAAGCCAGTCCGCGCCCGCTCCCCATTGCTGATACCAGCGTAGATTGGGCGCACGGGCGATGAGGTCGCGCGGGAAGCGCCGCACAGCGATCTCGATGCGGTCCAGCGCGGCTTCGATTTCCTCGCGCCCGGTGGTAATTAGCAACTCCATGTCGGGCGCGAGACTGCGAACGGCATCGAGCTGTCCGGGCGTGAGGGCCTCGGGCGGGAATCCGAGCAGCAGGATGGGCTTGGTCATTTCTTTTTCTTTACCCGCTTCTTGATGGCGTCCAGGGAGGAGGCGGGTTTGGCTTGGGTGGTCTTGGATTTGGTGGATTTCCGCGCGGTCGACTTTTTGGCGGCAGATTTTCCCCCCGTGGAGGATGAGGACTTCTGGGCCGCTGGCTTTTTCGTGGCAGACGTCTTTTTGGAGGATAACGATGCGGACTTGGTTGCCTTGGCCTTTGTCGCGCCTGTAGCCTTCTTGCTGGCACTTGCGCCTTTGGCCCCAGTTCGCGTGGCAGGTTGGCGCGTGGCCTTTGGTTTTGGAGGGATGGCCGCGGGCTGCGCGGGTTTGACCGCGGGTTTTCGGGAAGAAGCTTTGCTTGCGGTGCTCTTTTTGGCTGCGGGCTGCTTCTTCACCGTTGTTTTGGCGGCCGATTTGGATGCAGAGGTGGATTTTCGGGGGCGTGAGGTCGTCTTCCTGGGAGGCGGGGGCGGGGGAGGCGGCGGAGGCGGAGCGGCCACGCCGCTTTCCTTTACCTTGGGGATGATCAGGGCCAGGAGTTTGCGCACCTCGCTTCCTTTGAGCGCGGGGAGCTGTCGCCCGCGCGTGGCCCGATTTCCCGCGGGGATTTCATCCAACCGCAACACTTTCATCGCGCCCCGATGCATCACGACGAAGAGCTCATGGGCCTCGGTGACCAGGGCCGCATCAGCCAGCGCGCCGTGGTTCGGGCCGAAGCGCATGGCCAGGACGCCCGCGCCGTAGCGCTTCTGCCGGGGGAATTTGTCCACAGGCGTGCGCAGACCATAGCCCGTCGTGGTCAGCAACACCACCTGATGATCGGGCCTGGCCAGCCCCGCGGCGACGATCTGGTCGCCGGGCGTCAGTTTCATGGCCAGCACGCCCGCCGCGGGCAGCCCCATCACCCGCACCTCCTGCTGAGGGAAACGGATGCTCTGGCCCATGCGGGTGAAGAGGATGATATCGTCCTCGCTGTCGCAAAGCGCGACAGTGACCAGCGCGTCCCCCTCCTCCAGCTTGATGACCAGAGGCGAGGCGTGGGCCGCGTTCCACAGATCCTCCAGGCTGATGCGCTTGCTGCGCCCCTCCTGACTGACCAGGAAGAGGCTGCGTTCATCCTTGTCGCCGTTGGCGGGCCGGGGCAGGGCCAGCATGGCCGCGATCTCGTCATCCTTGCGCAAATCCGTGATCTCCCAGAACGCGGGGCCTTCGTCGGTGGGGATTTGGTGCACCGGCTTGGCCACGACCTGGCCCGCGGCCGTGAACAGGAAGAGGGTGTCCTGGGGCGGCGCAGCCACCATGGCCAGGGGGGCGTCCGCGGTGCGCCGGGGCAGGGAGCCGCGGCGGCGCCCGGCCAGGGATTGGCGGAAGAGCTTGCCCTTCTTGGTGAGGAGGATGAGCTCGGGCTCCTCGGACATGAGCTCGCCCGTGGTCAGGGCCGCGCCTTT
>CAZDCN010000295.1:0-4197 GCA_964503945.1 uncultured Caldilineales bacterium | reverse complement strand
AGCGGTTCGCCATGCCGCGGGACGGCGGCGTCAGCGGCTACGAGGCGGAAGTTTTTCTGCGCAACCACGGCGTGAACGTCTGGGGCCGTTGGTTCGATATCGACAACGTGTACTTCAACGTGAAGAACGACCAGGCGGCCTGGGCCGAGTACCTGCTCATGCGCGAGGGCATCGCCACGGCCAACACCGTGGTGGACGAGCGCAACGAGGTCTGGGCCGCCCCTTACGACAAGGCTCCCCCTGGCTGGGGGAGCAACAAGCGGGCGTTCGTTGACGTTGTTGCGGGCGTTGTCGGACTGTCTCGGTATCGGCCCCGGTCCCGGCAATGGCCTGCGGGCAAGCCGAAACCGGTGAAGCGCAAGCCATCTCGCCGTCGTAAGCGGCGAAAGAAACAACAGACGACGCTCCGTCGGGCGGTTGGGGCGGCGGCGACGCGGATGAACACTCGCCGTCCCGTTCGCCCTCATCGCCCGGGCAACCACCGTCAGAAATGACGTTGCCAGCTGGAGCCCCACCTCAGAGGAGGCACCCCTATGAAAGCAATCTGCCAAAAGTGCGGCAAAGAAATCGCAACCTGGAACGACGCTTATTTGTTCTGGATCACCCCCACCATTCCCCCGGAGGGTCTGTATCTCTGCGGGGATTGCCGGGGCATTCCCTGGGAAGAGCAGGAAGCGCTGTTCCTGGCCTGGTGGGAGCGACGCGAGGCGGAATCCGCCCGCCGCTCGTCTCGCAAGAAACGGGGCGAGGCGGAATCCGCCCGCCGCTCGTCTCGCAAGAAACGGGGCGCGGCGCCCTCCCCCGCCCCGGCCTCTCGCAAGGCGTCCCGCAAGGCAGCTTCCGGCAAAAAGCGAAAATCTCGATCTGCTGTTCCCACTTCCCCATCTTCCGAGCACGGTAACCATGACGATGCCGCCGGCCCGAGGCCTGCGACGAAGAGCCCCGTAACGCGGAGAAAACAAAGCCAGCCAAAGCCGCCCGAACCCGAACCGGAGCCGCGCCCCTGGTGGGAGGACCCGGAGGAGCGTCACCGGCGGCTGAGCGAACTGGCGCAAATGGCCTTTGAGCTTTCTCGTTGATCACCTCTCTTCATTCAAAAAGGAGTTAAGCTTTATGTCAATTATTGCAATTGCCAACCAGAAAGGCGGCGTGGGCAAGACCACGCTGGCCGTGCATCTGGCCTACTGGCTGGCCCGGCAGGGCCGGAAGGCCATCATTGTGGATGCGGACCCCCAGGGCAACGCCACATCCTGGGCGTTGAACGGGGAATTGATTTCCAGCGCCCTGTGGGACCTGCTCATTGCAGAAAAGCCGTTGAACGGTCTGATCCAGTCCACCCGCTGGGGGAACGTGAACATTTTGCCCAGCAATACCAAGACAGGCGACGCCATGACCGTATTGCGCACGATTCATGCGCCGTTCAGCAAGGTGGCGTCCAGCCTACGACCGTTGGAGCGGGTGGCGGATTACGTGATTATCGACATGCCCCCCAGTCGCAATGCCGGATTCCTGGAAACCCTTTTCGCAGCGGATCACCTGCTGATTCCCACGCAGCTTGAGCGCATGGCCGTGGAGGGCATCGTGACCCTGACCGAAACCCTGGTGGCGCTTCGCTCCCAACAGGGCGCGGCGCCACAGCTTCTGGGCATTGCGCCCAACATGGCCCGGCTGCACACCAAAGAGCACCAGTTTTATCTTTCCTCGCTGGTGGATCATTTTGGCGATGTGGTCTGGCCAGCCATTCCTAATACGGTCAAGGTGGCCGAGGCCAACAGCTTCAGCGACACCGTGTTCGAGTATGCGCCGGGCAGCGCAGTGGCCCAGGCGTTTGAACGAATCGGTCAACGCGTCATTCTCAACCTGGAGGGAGCATAATGGCGAAGAAAAACAAGCATCGCGTCGGCGGTTTTGGGATGCGGGGCAGTGCGGACCCGGACACCCTGGCTCAGATGCGGCAATCCGCCGTGCGCAATAAGGCCGCGCTCACGGCAAAACAGCGGCGGGACATGCAGCGCAAGCGAGCCACCTATGACATGGAACCTGTGGTCAAGGCGGTGGTGGAACAGATTGCGAAACGCGAAGAGACGTCCGCGTCGCAGATCGCCGAGATGTTTCTGTCCTTTGCCGTGCGAGCGTATCTTCGCAAGGATTCCGAACTGATGGATGCATTGGCGGAACGCACCCGTGCAAACACTCCGCGATTCCAGTTCGACCTGCATCTGCCCGAGGGGTGGCAACTGGCCCTGGACGCCTATCTCGCGGAGGCTCAAAAGCCCAAGAAGTGGGGCGAATGAGCAAAAACGCGAGATAGGGGGTCTAGGAAACGCGTATGTTTTTCAGGCTACGGTGACATTGACGGTGACATTGATGTTGACGTAGACGGTGACGTTAACGGTGACATAAAACGTAGCCGCTAACGTCACCGATTGAACTGATGAGAGCGTTTTTTAGCCCCTATTTTTTCGCACCCTATGTCATGACATCCCTTTTCAAAAAATGCCTATCTACGGCCTTCTGAGGCGTTTTGGCGAAAAGCGATTTTTCTCGATTTTTGCGCTCATTTTTGATCCTCCCACACACCGATGATCAAGGCCAAGCGACAGAACGTCGTCTATCTGACCGGATGGATAATCGCCGCCGAATGGGTGGAGCACCAACGGTTGGGCGAGGAGGTTTTTTCCTGCACCATTCGCACCGACCGCATGCAGTATGGCGGCCACCACACCGTGTACTTCCACGGCGATCTGGCGCAGCGACTGAACATGGCGATCTACGTGTTCATGAGCGATGCGCCGCAATTTCCGTCCGTTGACATTGAGAAGGTTTCTTTTGAGGAGATGGACCGGTATTTTCTGATGGTCACGGTGGACGGCGTTCTGCACTTCGATGATTTATTTGCCATCCGCGTCAACTGCCTGAACCTGACCGGCCAGCAGCGCGCCCGCGTGGAGGATTTGCTGCGGGACATGCGCGTTCGGGCGTGGCGTACATGAGGCGGCGGCCCTCGGCCTGCTGGCCTCGGGCTCGGGGCCTTGCGGCCATGACCCGGCGTGGGCCTTGCGGCCCGCCGGGGGGCGTAGGGCCTTTTGGCCACGCCCTCTCCCCGCCCCGGACTGGCGTCCTCTGGCCTTACGGCCTGGGCGGAGAGGGCGGGCCGGGCGGCCATCGCCCGGGCCTTGCGGCCCGTGGGGCAGCCTTTCGTCCGCCGGTCGTTTCGAGGAGGTTATCGTTTTATGAAACGTGCGCGATACAACGGACGCTTGATCGAGGCTGGACCGGACGCGCCGAAGCGGGCCGTGTGTCCTCACTGCGGTGCGGAGGTGCTATTGCGTCGTCGGAAGAAATTCGACGGCGAAAGTTGGTATTGGCGGCATGAAACCGGGTCGAGTTTGGAGTGTCCCGGTCGCAGTCGCGCGCCCGGTGTTCGTTTTGAGCATCGGGGGACGTTGGAGGTGATGTTGCGAGATATGGTGCGCGAGCATGGCTACGATGTGCAGCGCGTGGGGCGCGGCGACGTTTCCTGGTTCCACTTCACGCCCGCGGCCGCGGGCGAGGTGGCGTCCGAGTTTTCCGTTTTGGCCTCTGATCTGGAGGGAATGGCGCGGGAGGAAATGGCGGGCTTCATTCGGTCTGAGATCGCCAGGGTGGAGGAGGAGCGTCGGCAGAAGCTGGCTTTGTTAGACGCCCTTGGCCTGACGGAGCGCGATCTGGTCTGGTCGGGCAGAGGCCGGCGCGAGCAGGAGAAGCCGAAGTCGAAACGTCCGCGGATGGCGCGGGAGAAGTCGATTCAGCGTGCGGCGCGGGCGCATGGGTATAAAGCTCATGTTGGGGAGGATAGCGTCTGGTTTGAGCCTGTGGGGGTGGAGGACGAGTGGATTCGGGAAGCCATGCGTTTTGTCATCCACCGCGGTCCTGGCGAATGGCCGGAGTCGAGATGGAGAAAGGAGATTGAGGTCCAGGCGGCGAGACGCAGAAAAGCCGTGAAGGAGGTGAACGATGGCGTATGACGGCGGCAAAGGAGCCATGTATCACAAGATCATCAACCGTATCCCTCCGCATCGGGTGTACATTGAGCCTTTTCTGGGCGGGGGCGCGGTGATGAGGCGGAAGCGTCCGGCCGCGGTGAACATCGGGCTGGAGCTTGACCTGGAGGCGCTGCGGATGACCGCGCGTGAGGTTCTGGCGGCGCAGGGCGCG
>CAZDCN010000294.1:0-4197 GCA_964503945.1 uncultured Caldilineales bacterium | reverse complement strand
ACGCTGGCGCTGAGAAGGTCTCCGCAGACGAGGCTAACGTCTATTTACGAAGCAGCAGAGCCACTTTTCGCGCGCCAGGGCCAGAAAAGGGGCAGGGCCAGGATCGCGGCCAGGACGATGATCACGCTGGACCAGGCAGCGATGGCGAGGAATGTGCGCCCCGAAACCGGCAGCCACGGCGCAAAACCGCCCGCCAGCAGCGCCAGCCACATCAACCCCACCCCTGTCATCCACAGCCCCACCATCCATCTTTGCCAGGGAGAGGCGCTGTTTCCGAAGCGGGCGATGAGCAGTCCCAAAATGGCGCTGGACGCCCAAAGCAACAGAAGATCATGCAGGTAATAGATGCGCAGCGCGCCCACGCCCCATGTCCACACCTGTGGACTCAGCATCATCACCGCCGCGCCCACCTGCACCACCAGCCCCAGCATCCCGAATCGCACCAAACGGGGCAACGCCTCCCGCCGACGCCAGAAGCGCACCAGGTGCACGGTCACCAAAGCCGCTACGACGAGATTGGCGAGGACCGCCAGCCAGAACAGGCCCGGGGTGAGCATGTCGGGCGGCATGCCCAGCAAAAAAGTCGGGAGGATGAACAACGCCAGGGAAGCCGCGGGCAGCCATCCCTCCGACGCCTTTTCCGGCCCAAGATGCGCCCACAAGGCCCCGAAAATGGCCAGCAGCAACCATCCCGTGGTGAACAAATCCAGAAACAGGTGCAGAAAGAGGTGTTTGACAAAGGGGTTTTCCACGCCCGCGACGAGCAGGCCCGGCTCCGCCATCGCGCCCAGGCTGGCGATGAAAAGCAGAAGCACGGCCCAATTCCACAAACGCAGGGCCAGGGGACGCTGGTTCACCCCATGCACCATCCAGACATACAACCCCATGAACCAGAACCAGGTCAGGCCCGCGAATCCGGCGCTGATGGCTCCTAGCGGCAATTGGGCCGGACCGATCTGGGTGGATTGATAGCCATTGGGCCAGAACGCGGGGAGTTGGAGCAGGGAAAAAAGGAAGGTGGCGGCCATTTGCCAGCGCACGCCTCGGGGCAGGTCGCGGCCTGTCAGGTCGGGCAAAAAATGCCAGATGAGCGCCATCAGGGCCAGCACCGTCCACCCGAACATGGTGTGGCTGTGGGCGTGCACCACATTGCGGATTTCGCCCCATCCAGGCGGCATGCCGTACACCAGGGCGAAGCGGAGCAGCGAGCCGGTGGAGCCCGCCAGGACCAGGATCAAAATGGCGAGGAAGGCGTATTTTCGGAAAGAGGATGGGCGCATGGCGGCAATGAAAAAAATGGGGGGAGGGAGGCAAAGAAAAGAGAGCGAGCGCAATCACGCATCGCTCCATGGAAGAGATAAGGTTTGAAGGCAGGCCGATGGATGGAACCGGTCGCGAAACGCCGTTGACTCAGCGGCCCGGCGGGAAGAACGCGATGACGTCGCCCGCGTGGATGGGCTGATCGAAACCGCCGTGATAGCGCACTTCCTTGCCGTTGAGGAGAATGCGCCAGTAAGGCCCCTGGCGGGGCGTGTAAACCCGCTCGAAATCAGTAGCCCAGGTGGCTTCGACGTCATCGTCGGGCGCGCGCCACTCGACTTCGAAGAATTCCTCTCGCAAAGCGGGATGGTAGTTGAAGAACTTGCGCAGCACATCGGCCAGCGTGTCGTCGTTGTGAGCGTGAATGGTCTGCTCCTCCAATCCGGCGATGGCCTGGAGCTTGCCATAGAGCTTGGCCGTGACGGTGATGGGACCTTCATCCACGGCCCGGGCTGCGTTGTAGCCCGCCAACATCTGGTAATTCTGGAGCATGAGATACTTGTTCCAGCCGCCGATGGCCGCGGCGGCCAGCTCGCGGTCGTGGCCGTAGTGCAGAATGCGGTCGGCGAAATGCGCCTGCACCATGGAGACCGCGCCCATGACCCATTGCGGCGGCGTGTGGATGCCGCGGGGGCCGTGTCCGGCATGAAGAATGCCCGCCCGGAAGAGATAGTTTGCAAATTCATCGCTCAGGTCCACGCCCACGGCCCGGGCGATCCAGGTGGCGAAAAACTGCCGACGCTCCTCCAGATGCTCCTCATCCATCTCCTGCTCCCAACCGAGAATCGACGCCGTCTCATCGAAAGACGCCAGATAGTCATAGGCCCCCACCACGAACTCCGCGGCATCCCGCAACAAGGTCTCCGAAGTGCGCCGCATCGCGACGATGATCTGTTCATCGTCCAGCCCCAGATAGGCGATCAAACGATGCCACATGTGCAGAGGATCATCCAGCCCGGTCAGCTCCATAGGATACGTTCGGGTCTGGGCTTGGGGAGAAAGGGTTTCTAACATGGCTCACCTCAAAGGGAAATAGAGTCGGACGGATAAGCTATTATAATGGATGCCCCGAAAAAGGAAAATGTTGCAAGGCGGCGGGATGTTTTTGGCCGGCCAGGTCGCATCAAGGAGCTTTTCTATTGAGTCAACAATTCATCCACCGGCTCGATGATCAGCCGGGCGTAGATTTCGCCCATGCGCTCGGGAGGGATGGGCATATCATTGCGCAGCCACCATTTCACCAGCGCGATGGCAGACACAATGACATGATTCGCCAAGATGGCGGCGGGGATGGCGGGCGTATGGAGGGCATATTTCATTACCAACTCCTTCACCCCCTCTCTCAATGTCGCATCCACAAGCCCCTGCGTTCCCTTGCCTCGCAAGAAAACATGATAAAGTTCACTGTTGGCCGCCACATGCTCGAAGATCAGCCGTCCCTCCTCCTCAGGCGAACCCGATGCGCCCATGGCTTGCAGCAACCCCTCTAACTGTGCCACCGATTCCTCGAATGCGTCCGCCAGAAGGTCATCCTTGCTGGCATAGTGTCGGAAAAAGGTGGCATAACCCACGTTCGCGCGCTGGGTGATGTCGCGAATCGTGATGGATTCGTAATCTGTCTCCATCAAGAGATCGATAAGCGCTTGATGGAGCTTTTTGCGAGTGCGCAGGGTGCGTTTGTCGGCTGTTTTCATGATATGGATTATATCATTTTCCTAATCATCAGCCAAGACATTATCGATCTTGTTATGATATAATATCAATCGAAAACCAATCTAAAGTGACCATCAATATAAGCATCAACTGTTGCCGAACCCTTTGCCACAAAGGCTCGACGCTTTTACGGCCAAAACCAACACACGCCAACCGTTCGCCAAAACCTGATTCCGACGATGAAAATCTTACTCACCGGCGCCTTTGGCAACATCGGCGAGGCGACGCTGGCCGAACTGTTGCGCCGCGGCCACCACGTGCGCGCCTTCGACATCCCCACTAAGCGCAACAAGAGGATCGCTCGGGCCTGGGCCAATCAGCCCGTGGAGATCCTCTGGGGCGACCTGCGCAATCCCGAAGATGTGCGTCTGGCCGTCCGGGATCGGGAGGCGGTCCTGCATGTGGCCTTTGTCATCCCCAAGCTCTCGGCCACGGGCGTTGAGTGCGAATCCGATCCCGATTGGGCCCGGGCCATCAACGTGGGCGGCTCGCGCCGCCTCATCCAGGCCATGCAGGAGCTGATCCCCCACGCCCGGCTGCTCTTCACCTCCTCCCTGCACGTCTACGGTCCCACCCAGCATCTGCCCCCGCCCCGCAAAATCACCGACCCGGTGAATCCCGTGGAGCATTACTCGCAACACAAGGTCGAGGTGGAGCAGATGGTGCGGGAATCGGGCCTCATCTGGAGCATCTTCCGGCTGGGCGCGTCCATGCCCGTGCAGATGCTCTTCGACCCGGGCATGTTCGATGTCCCTTTGGACAATCGCATCGAGTACGTCTATCGGGGCGATGTGGCCCGGGCCATCGCCAACGCGCTGGAGGTCGATGAGGCGTGGGGGCGTCTGTGGCTCATCGGCGGCGGGCCGCGCAATCAATACATCTACCGCGACATGGCCGCGCAAATCTTCGACGCCCTGGGCGTGGGCATGCTGCCCGATGAAGCCTTCACCACCGAACCCTACCCCGTTGACTGGCTGGACACGGAGGAGAGCCAGCGGGTGCTGCAATTCCAGAAGCATACCCTGGATGATTACGTGGTCGAGATGCGCCAAAAACTGGGATGGCGGCGGTCGTTGATCATAGCCGCCCGCCCCATGGTCCGGTTCTGGCTGCTTCATCAATCGCCCTACTACAAGCAGGCGCGCAAGGGGACATAGAAAAACG
>CAZDCN010000293.1:0-4197 GCA_964503945.1 uncultured Caldilineales bacterium | reverse complement strand
CTCACGCCCGCCTCCCCCCAACCGGGCGCGACGCCCACGCCCGCAGCCGATCCCGAGAATCTCATCAAGCTCATCGACACCTTGGTGCTCTATGGCTCCTACTTCTTGTTGGGACTGGGGCTGATCCTCTTTATCATCCTGGCGGTTTTCTTCTACTATCTGAATCGCCGCTCGCGCGAATTGAGAGATGGCTCACAGCCCCCTGAACAACCCCGCTAAGGGAGACCCGAGGTCGGAGATCGGAGGTCAGAGGTCGGAGGGTGAGGGGCTGCGCAGGGGCCGACGGTTAGGCATGGTCACCCTGCTGCTGGCCGCGTGGGGCTGGCGGCTGGCGGGGTTGACATCCCAGTCGCTGTGGCGGGATGAGGTGGACAGCCTGCGGTTCGCCATCCGGCCCATGGGGCAAGTGCTGGCCGCGTTCACCCGGCCGGGCGAAAACGGGCCCCTCTACTATCTGCTGCTGCGCCCCTGGCTGGCTGCGGCCGGACACAGCGAATACGCCCTGCGCTTCCCCAGCGTCTGGCTGGGCGCGCTGGCCATCCCCCTCATCTTCCTGTGGGGAGAATGGTTATTCGGGAAGAGACGCCATGAACGGCAAAGGGTGGATGCTTTCACGCCAGGGCGCAAGGACGCTGCTGATGTTGATGATGTTGAAGGGACGATGGACGATAAACGGAGAGCGAAGTGGGTTGCGCCAACCATCCTTCATCGTCTATCGCCCATCGTCCATTTCCAAAACAATGCAGGCGTGATCGCGGCTCTGCTGCTGGCCGTGAACCCTTACCATCTCTGGTATAGCCAGGAAGCGCGTATGTACGCGCTGGTCGTGGCATTGATCCTGTTCGAGTTGTGGCAGTTCAAAGAAGCCATGGAGAAAGGAGGCTGGCGGCCTTGGGCATGGTGGTATGCCGCCGTCGGTCTGGGATTCTACATCCACGTGCTGGCCATCCTGGCTCTGCCCGTGCAAGCCCTGTGGCTGGCCCTCACCCCCGCATGGCGAAAACGCTGGCGCAGCGCCCTCCTCGCGCTGGCGCTGCTCATCCTGCCCTATCTGCCCCTCATCGGCTGGCAGTGGACCTTGCTCACCGACATCAACTTCCGCACGGGCCACGCCTTCATCCCCCTGGGGCGCATGCTGCTCACCCTGGTCACCGTGCATATCCAGGGCATCCTGCCCGCGCCAGGCTGGGCCTTCGCCCCGCCCATCTTCCTGCTGGGAGGCGCCTTGCTTCTGCCCCCCTTGCGCAAAAAGCCCGCGGCCCTGCTTTCAACCTGGTGGCTGCTGCCGCCCCTGCTGCTCTACCTCCTCACCCTGATCACCCCCCTGTTCACCGACCGCTACCTGATCTGGACCCTGCCGGCGCTGGTTTTGATGCTGACGTTGGGAACACAGCAGGTCGCCCGGCGTCACCGCTGGCTGGCCGCGGCCAGCCTCCTGCTCTTGACGGGCTTTCAGCTTCATCAGGGCTGGCGACAGATGACCACGCCCATCAAGCCCGATTTGCGCGCGGCCGCGGCCTACGTCTCGCCCCGCCGCGGGCCCAACGACCTCACCCTCTTTCTCATGCCCTACATCCGCTTCACCTATCGCTATTACGACCCGGGCGACTACCCCTGGGCCGAGGCTCCCTACGCCAACCGCGAACCCGACGCCGCCCTGGTTCCCCAACGGCTGGAGCAGTTGACCCGGGGATACGACGGCGTGTGGCTGGTGGAGAGCGAGGCGTGGTTCTATGATGAAGAAGGCCTCATCCACGCCTGGTTCGACCAACGCGCCGACCTGGCGGATGAGGCCCATTTCACCCATGCCGATGTGTTCTACTACCGGTTTAACCGCCGGGAATAGGGGGCTTGCCCGCGATCCAGTTGCTGATATCCATGAAGGTGACGATGACCATGAAGCCGATGAGCAGGATGAAACCCGCCATGTGAATCAGCGCCTCTTTCTCCGGGGGGATGCGGCGGCGGCTGACCATCTCGGCCAGAGCGAAAAGGATGCGGCCGCCATCCAGCGCGGGGATGGGCAGCAGGTTGAGAATGGCCAGGTTGATGCTGAGGAAGGCCGTCAGATTGAAGAGATCGCGCCAGCCCTGCTTGGCCACCTCCGCGGTGATGCGCCCGATGGCCACCAGGCCGCGCACGCCCCCTTCGGGCGCGGGCACATCGGGCGAGATCAACCCGCGGATAAGCTGCACCAGGCCTGCGATCATGAGCACAATCATGTTCCAGGTCCGCTTCACGCCCCCGATCAGGGCCTCGATGGGCCCATAGCGCACCAATTCCAAATCTTCATCCCTGATGTAGGGTTGGATCTGAATGCCCGTGGCCCCCTGTCCCGGGGGTGTCTCTTCGGGCAGGCGGGGGCGCAGCGATGTGGTGACGGTCTCCTCGCCCCGCTTCAGGGTGATGGCGATCTCCTTGCCCGCGGACGCGTTGATGATCTTCACCACATTTTCCATGCCCGTCACCGGCTCGCCATTGATGGCGAGGATGATGTCGCCGGGCTGGATGCCGGCCTCGGCGGCCGGACCGCCGGGCGCCACGGCGATGATCTCGACGGGCAGATTGGCCGTGTCGCCGGCATAGGTGGGCACGCCCGCCATGAGCAGCACGGCGAAGATGCCCACGGCCGCGACCAGGTTCATGAACGGGCCCGCGGCCATGACGATGATGCGTCGCCAGGGAGCGATGTTGGGCAGGGCGTGAGGATCGTCGTCATCGCCATCTTCGCCCGCCATGCGCACAAACCCGCCAAAGGGGATCCAATTCAAGGTGTATTCGACGCCGTTGCGCTCGAAGAGCTTGATCATGCGCGGAGGATAGCCGAAGCCGAACTCCAGCACCCGCACCCCCATCCATCGGGCGGCCAAAAAGTGGCCCAATTCGTGGATGAAGATGAGGAAGCCCAGAACAGGGACAACGGCGATGATCGCCAGTGCTGAAAAATTCAAACCGAACATTGTTTCTCTCGTGATGGGTAGGACTGACTGCTCGGCAGTCACCTTTCATTGTATCACATCCTGAAATCCTGCGCCCATGCCCGCAGGCGTTTTGAGTGAATGGTTTGTGAGAAACGAAAAAGCCCCCGAGGCGTTTTCGGGGGCCTGATGGAATGGGTTGGAAAGCGTGAATCAGGGTCGGGGATGGGCGGGCTTGGGAAAGCCCTTCTCCACCCAGTGGCCCGCCTTGTCGGTGAGGCGGCTCAAGATGGCGTCCGCCCGATCCTGGGCGAGCTTGCCTTCGGCCACGGCCTTATCCAGCCGTTCCTTCTCCACCCGGACGATGGCGTCCAGCAACGCCTGGCCCGAGCCGCCGCGGGCTTCCGCGATCTGGGCCGGGGTTTGCCCTTCGCGCATGGCCTGAAGAAAGTCGCGGAGGGGCATGTCCAGGGTTTGGGCCGAGACCTTCACCCACAGGCGGGCGTGCTGAAACCGGGCCCGCGGGCCGGTGCGATGGCGGGGCTTGGGCGGGCCGTTCTCGATGAATCGGGCGATGAGGGTCTCGCCTTCGGCGTTCCAGGCGGCCTGCAAGGCCGCGGCCAGGTCCGCCTGGGGAACGCCCGCTTCCTGGGCCAGTTGGGCGGGCGTCTTGCCTTCGCGCAGGGCCTGAACAAAGTCCTGGGGCTCCATGTTCAAAACCTGGGCCGCGGCGTCGGTCAGCGCCCGCAGCAAGCCGCGGGAAGCGTCGGGCGCCGGGGGATTGCCCTGAGCGAAAATGGCCAGCGGCATCAGGATCAGCAGCAATGCGGCGAGCAATCCGCCGAGGATCAATTTTTTGCGTTGTGTCATGGTTCACCTCGCGCTATGAATGGGATGGAAGCATCTACACCCATCATGGCACGAAGTTGTTATGGAAGTTTCAAAATGCGGGCGGAATTTGTAAAAAATCTAGTTACCTGACACAAATTGGGTCTCCGCCACATCTGACACAACGATGGCAAGTGCATGGGTCGGTTTTTGCCCTTCCCCGGCTCTCCCCCGAAACTCGCGACGCTCGTTTTCAGGGGAGGGAGCTATCTGGCCCGCCAGGATGGCTTGCTGACCAGGATGGCCTCCCCCTGAGCGAAGCTCGGGGGAAGGTTGGAGGGGGGCATCCACAGCGCGAGAAGCCAGACAGATTGTTATCAGAACACCCGCAGGTAAACCTGCGGGCTAACAACCACGCCCCGTCAACGGGGCTTTGGCCGGGATCACCCGC
>CAZDCN010000292.1:0-4200 GCA_964503945.1 uncultured Caldilineales bacterium | reverse complement strand
GTTTCGGGCCAGCAAATATATCGGCGGCGACCGGGATGAGGTCTTTGTGCGCTCCAACGGCGAGCCCGGCTACTTCGCCAGCGATATGACCTATCACTACCACAAATTCATCATCCGCGGCTTCGATTGGGTCATCGACGTGTGGGCCGTGGACCATCAGAACCAGGCCAAGCGCCTGCCGCCCGCCATGAAAGCCTTCGGCATCGACCCCCAACGCCTGACCGTCGTCCTCTACGACCTGGTCACCCTCAAACGCGGGGGCAAGGAGGTGAAGATCTCCAAGCGTTCGGGCGAGATCATCACCATGCGCGAGGTGCTGGAGGAAGTCGGGGCGGACGCGGCCCGCTACTTCCTCCTCAGCCACTCCAACGAAGCCCGCATCGACTTCGACATCGACCTGGCCGTGGCCCAGAGCAGCGAAAACCCGGTGTACTACATCCAATACGCCCACGCCCGGGCATCCTCCATCCTGCGCAAAGCCCAAGCCGCGGGCCTGACGCCCAGCGACGCCCATCTCCACCTCCTCGCCTGCCCCGAAGAGCTGGCCCTGCTACGCAAGATGCTGCAACTGCCCGAAGTGGTGGAATTCGCCATCCAACGCCTCTCTCCCCACCATCTTCCCCACTTCGCCCTGGACCTGGCCAAAGTCTTCACCCACTTCTACGGCCACTGCCGCGTCATCTCCGACGACCCCGACCAGCGGGACCTGACCGAGGCCCGGCTCATGCTGGTGCAGGCCGCCCAAATCACCCTGGCCTACGCCCTCAACCTCATGGGCATGACCGCGCCCGAGACCATGTAGCCCGCACACGCTGTCGCTCGGGGCACGATGAAATCTCACGCCAAGACGCAAAGGCCACAAAGATTTTCACTTCTTTTTCCCTTGGCGGTTTGGCGTCTTGGCGTGATGCTTATTTTCGAAACGGATTATCATGTCTTCCCGTCGCCAGCGCGTCTATCGCACCCGGGCCGTCATCCTCAAACGGCGGGAGCAAGGGGAGGCCGACCGCGTCATCACCCTGTTCACGCCCGACTACGGCAAACGCGTCGTCATCGCCAGGGGCGCGCGCAAGCCCACCAGCCGCAAGGCCGGGCATCTGGAGCCCTTCACCCACGTCTCTCTGATGCTGGCCCAGGGCAAAACCTGGGACGTCATCACCAGCGCTCAGACCATCACCCCCTTTCGCAAGCTGCGGGAGGACCTGGACCTGACCGCCTACGCCTACTATCTCTGCGAGCTGCTGGACGCGTTCGTGCAGGAGGAGGACCCCCATCCCGAGCTGTATGACCTGATCCTGACCGCCTTCCGCCGCCTGGAAGCGTCGCCCAATCCGGCGTTGACCGCGCGCTGGTTCGAGCTGGCCCTGCTCAAGCACGCGGGCTTCGCCCCCCAGCTCTTTCACTGCGTCCAGTGCGGCCGGGCCATCCAGCCCGAGCTCAACTACTTTAGCTGCGAACGGGGCGGCGTGCTCTGCCCCCAACATGGCGAGGGCGTCGCGGGCGCGCAGCCCATCCCCCTGAACGCGCTCAAAGTCCTGCGCTACATCCAGACCCAGCCCTACAACCACATCATCCGCCTGCAACTCAAGCCGGGCACCATGCGGCAGGTGGAGAAGTTGATGGGGGATTACCTGCGCCACCTGCTAGAACGACGACTGAAATCCAAACATTTCATCCATCTCTTGCGTCGATGAAGGAGCTGCTCATGAAACGCTGGCTCGGAATCGCCTTTATCCTGGTAATCATCCTGCTCCTGGCCTTATTGGTCGGGGGATATGGGTACATGCTGCCTACATTCAAAGTGGCGACAGGCTACACGGCCAAGGTCATCTGCTCCAACCACTACATCACAGGCCAAAGCATCGACGTCGCCATGGCCGAACTCCCCGACAATCCCCTGGTTCCCTTCCTGCGGGCCGAGCTGGATGATGAGAAGAAGGCGCTTTCGGCCACGTTGTGGGGATGGGCCGCGAAGCAGAAAGCCATCTACCGCCCCGGTTTGGGTTGCACGTTGCTGGCGGGCGAAGGCCCCTTCGAAACCCGCTCGCCCCACTTCCCTCCGCCCGCGCCCCCCAACCCCAACCTGCCCTGGCCCGCGGGCGAAGCCGTCGAGCTCGCGCCCAACCCCGCGCTGGAAGCCGTGCTGGATGACGCCTTCGCCGAGCCCGATCCCGCGAACCCCCAACGCCGCACCCGCGCCATCCTCGTCGTCAAAGATGGCCAGATCATCGCGGAGCGCTACGCGAACGGCTACGACCGACGCACGCGCTTCCTGGGCTGGTCCATGACCAAGAGCGTCACCCACGCGCTGTTGGGCGTTCTGGTGCGAGAAGGATTGCTGGACATCCACCAGCCCGCGCCCGTGCCCGAATGGGCCTCGCCCGACGACCCCCGTCACGCCATCACCACCGACCAGCTCATCCGCATGAGCAGCGGCCTGGAGTTTGTGGAGGATTACAGCGACCTGAGCGTGGGCGTGACGCAGATGCTCTACAACACCAGCGACATGGCCGCGTACGCGGCCAACATGCCCCTGGCCGCGCCTCCCGACACCGTGTGGAACTATTCCAGCGGCACGGCCAACATCCTCTCCCGCATCATTCGCGACCTCGTGGGCGGCGACGTGACCGACTACTGGGGATTTCCCCGCCGGGCGCTTTTCGATCCCATCAACATGACCAGCGCCGTGATAGAGCCGGACGCATCCGGAACCTTCGTGGGCTCCTCCTACATGTACGCCACCGCCCGCGATTGGGCCCGATTCGGCCTGCTCTACCTGCAAGATGGCGTCTGGAACGGGCGGCGCATCCTGCCCGAGGGCTGGGTGGACTACGCCCGCACGCCCACGCCCCCCTCCCAGGGAGAATATGGCGCGCTGTGGTGGTTGAACCGCGGGTCGGGCGAGCACAAGGAATGGGAGGGCGCGCCCGACGACGCGTACGCGGCCGAAGGGCATGACGGCCAGTACGTCGTCGTCATCCCCTCTCGAAACATGGTCATCGTGCGGTTGGGCGTCAGCCGCGGCGGCGCATGGGATGAGGCCGCGTTCCTGCGGGATGTGCTGGCTGCCGTGGATTGACAGAGAAACGCCATGTGACGTATAATTCACAATAAAAAGTACGTCACATGGAGGCATACGAACCATGCAGACAAAACTCACCCTGCGGATGGATAGCAAACTTGTCCAGTCAGCAAAACGTTACGCCAAACATCGGGGAAAATCCCTCTCGCAGATGACCGCGGAATTCTATCGCGTATTGTCCGTTTTAGAATCTGAGGACGAACCAAAGCCCATGGTGGATTTGCCCCCGACGACTCGCTTTCTGAAGGGCCTGCTTAAGGAGGCGGATGTTACCATCGACGATTACCGCCGTTACCTGGAAGAAAAATACCGATGAAGGTGCTGTTCGACACGAACGTGTTGCTGGATCTCATCCTGGATAGAGAGCCTTTTGCCGGGCTTGCAGCAGCACTCGTGGCCGAAGTGGAACGGGGATATCTTCAGGGCTATTTGTGCGCCACCACGATCACCACAATCGATTACCTTACAGCCAAAGCCTTGGGGAATCGCGTCGCTGTAGAAGCTGTCAGAAAGTTATTGTCCGTCTTCGAGATCGCGCCAGTGAATCGCCACGTGCTGGAGACCGCTTTATCATTGGGTTTTAGCGACTTTGAAGATGCCGTCATCTACGCAGCAGCACGCTGGGTCGAGGTGGATGTCCTGGTCACACGGGATGAAAGCGACTTCAAATCCACCCATCCCGTGGTCATGAATCCCCAGGAATTGGTTGCCCTGTTACAATCGCTGGAGTGAATGCATGGAGATCGCTGACTATCAACAATGGCTGCGGGCCTGGGACGAGGCCCGGGGCTTCGACAAGGCCGATCCCGGCCTGACCCTGGTCCACGCCATGGAGGAGCTGGGCGAAGTCGCGCGGGAGGTGCTCTTCCTGAAGGGGTACAAGAAGGACGCCATGCCCGAAGAGCACCGCTCAGCCCTGGCCCGCGAGCTGGCCGACACCATCGTCTTCCTCTTCAAGCTGGCCTACCAGTTCGACATCGATATCCAGGAGGCCATGCTTCAGCTTCAGACCCGGGTGGACGCGCGGTTTTCGGAAGAAGAGCCGGGGTGGCATCCCAAAACGTGAACGCGCGACCCGGGCCGAGAGACCAGGATGCCGTTGGGGATGCGGGCGGCCC
>CAZDCN010000291.1:0-4215 GCA_964503945.1 uncultured Caldilineales bacterium | reverse complement strand
TCGCGGGCTGTTGGGTGAAATCAGCGTGACCAATATCAGGCTCGCTGCATCCCGCCATCGTCGCTTTCCGTTGCTCTCAAGCTGGTCGGCGCTGCTAAATCAGGGGGGCTTGCAGGCGGGGCCCCTGCTTTTCGCCGCGTTCTATGGGGCGCAGGTGGCGGGCTGGTTCGGCCTGGCGCAGCGGGTGGCGGGCATCCCTCTGACCTTGATCGGGCGCTCGGTCTCTCAGGTGTATTTGGGCGAGGCGTCCCGGCTGCGCAACGAGAATCCTGCGGCCATGCAGCGGCTGTTCTTGCGGACGGGGTGGAAGCTGTTTTTGTATGTGGGCGTTCCTCTGGTGGTTGGAGGGGTGACCGCGCCCTGGGTTTTTGGATTTATTTTCGGGGAGCAATGGCGCGCGTCGGGCTGGTATATCGTGGCGCTGCTGCCCATGTTTTTGGGGCAGATGGTGGTGACGCCGCTTTCTCAAACGTTGAACATTCTGGAACGCCAGGATTTACAATTGCTGTGGGATATCGCCCGCGTCACGGTGGTGGTTTCCGTGATCTGGATCGCTTCGGATGTGTTCAACTTCGCCAGCCTGCCCACGCTGGCGCTTTACGGCGGCGCGATGTTCGTCATGTATGCCATTCTTTTTCTGATGATGTGGGGACAGTTGAAGAAGCTCATCGTTGTTTCCCCAGCCACTCCATCACGATAGGCCATGTCACAACTTCGATCCACCCCATCCCTGATTCGCCGGGCCTTCGCTGCCATTTTCTCTTTCGAGACCGCGTTTGTCCTTTATCTATTCGCGGGTTTCTATAAAGCAAGCGACTATCTGGCCTGGGTCCCAGTCGATCTTACGCTTGTTTTGTTGTTGGTTAGCCTGGCCGCCGGAGGCTGGGTGTTGTGGAAACGGCGGTTTGCCAGCACTCGCCGGGCCTGGCTGCTGGTCGCGGCGATGGCGGTCTTTTCAACGTGGGTGTTGTTGAGCTTGCTCTGGGCCCCCATCACGCGTTACGGCCAGGAAAAGGCGCTACAGTTCGCCGTGCTGAACGGATGGGCCCTGGCCGGCGCGGCCCTGGTGCTGGATGGTGACAAGGGGCGATTGACGCGGTTCTATGGCGCGCTGCTGGCCCTGGCGTTGATCTTTTCCCTGGAAACCATGCGCGTCTACCTTCCCCACATGGATGTGCGCTCTTATCGGGTGCTGGGGTCCGCTTATCAGGCCATTGGCAGGCTGGTGGGGTTGGGGTTCGTGGTGGCTCTGGCCGCCTTTCTCAGCCGCGGCCACAGGACCTGGCAACGATGGGCGTATCTGACCCTGGCGCTGCTTTATTTCTTTGTATTGCTCTTTGTAGGCGCCCGCGGCCCCTTCATTGCCGCGATGCTGGCCATGGCGCTGGTTCTGATTTTGGCGCGAGGACAAATTCGGCGAAAACTACTTTTCCTCGCCGCCCTGGGTGTGATCTATCTGGTCGGATCGCTGTGGATGGGGCCGAGTCTTCGCACCATGTATCGATTCAACGTGATTCTGGCGCATGAGGTGGGGTGGGAGTTGCCCGGCGCACAGCCCACGCCCACCCTTGCTCCCACGCCCACGCCGCCGCCAACGCCCACGCCAAAAGTCGCCACAACCCAGCCCACTGCCATAGCGGAAAGTCGGACGCCGGATGCCGCGGCTGCGTCCCCGGCCAGTCCCACGCCCGTCCAACCGAAACCCACGCCCAGGCCGCGTATTCCTTCTCCTAAGGAGATACCCAATAAGAGCGTGGAGATGCGGCAGAAAGGCTTTGTCAACGCCTGGCGGCTCTGGTTGCGAGCGCCCCTGTTCGGCGCGGGCGTGGGAAGCTTCGCCTTTTATTATCCCGCGGATCAACTGCGCGTCTATCCCCACAACATGGTTTTGGAGATTTTGAGCGAGTTGGGCGTGGTGGGCGTGGGGCTGTGGCTGGTCCTGTTTTGGTTGGCCTTGGGGGGCTTCATCAAGAGGGGGGGATGGCGAAAACCCCTGGCCATTGTGGCCCTGGGCTTCTTAACCTTTACCCTCATCAACGCCATGATCAGCGGGGACATCGCGAGCAATCGTCATGTGTTCACGGCGTTGGGCCTGCTGGTTGCCACCGGCGATCTGTGGATGGCGGAGTCATGAGCCGATATAAAATCGTCCATCTCACCTCGGTGCATGCCCCTTTCGACACCCGCATTTTCTACAAGGAATGCGTGACTCTGGCCCGGGCGGGATATGATGTGACCCTGGTGGCGCCCCATGAACAGGATCAACGGGTCGATGGCGTTCAGATTCGCGCGGTTTCCAAACCCGCCAACCGCCAAGAACGCATGAAGCGCACTGTCCGCCAGGTTTATCAGACTGCGATTCAAGAGGACGGGGACGTGTATCATTTTCATGATCCCGAACTTTTCCTGCCCAGCCTCTTGCTGAAGCGACGGGGCAAAAAAGTGGTGTATGATATCCACGAAAATCTGCCCGCCCAGATTTTGGGGAAAACGTATCTCCGTCCATCGGTGTTGCGGCATTTCGTCACCCGCACCGCGGCTTTCAGTGAAAAACTGGCAGCCTTTGTTTTTGATGGTCTGGTGATCGCCAATCCCCGCGTGGCCGAGCGGTTTTCAGCCCCCAATGCCATTGCATTGGCCAACTATCCCTGGCGGACCATGATCGACGAGGCTTTGCCTGCAGAGACCATGCCTGCGTCAAAGCCCGTGGCGATCTATGTGGGCGGGCTGACGGCCATCCGCGGGGTCTGTGAACTGATCGACGCGATGGCGTTGTTGGATGGCATGGCCGAATTATGGCTGCTGGGGCCATGGGCGTCGCAAACCCTGCAAGCTCAATGCATGGCCAAACCAGGCTGGCGGCATGTCCGCTATTTGGGCTATGTCACTCCCAAAGAAGTTTATGGCTATTTGAAGCTTGCCGATATCGGATTGGCCACCCTCCATCCCCAACACAACTATCTCACCAATCTTCCGGTCAAGGCGTTCGAGTATATGGCGTGTTCGCTGCCTGTGGTCATGTCGGATTTTCCCTACTGGCGGGAGGTGTTCGAGGGCGCCGCTCTCTTCGTGAACCCCCAAAGCCCGGAGGCCATCGCCGGCGCGATCCGTCGTCTTCTGGCGCATCCTGAAGAAGCGCGAGCGTTGGGAAGGGCTGGCCGACGCATGGTGGAAGAGGAGTATTCCTGGGAGCGGGAATCCAGCAAACTTCTGGCCTTTTACGAACGCCTTCTCACGGACTCGGCCTGATGCATTGGACGAATTTCAGCGCGACGCGCCGTTGGCTGGCGGCGGTTCTTCTAGTCATGGGGCTGGCCGTGGGCTGGTTGGCGGGTCCGACATGGGGCGTGATGGCTATGGCGGGAGGGTTGCTGTGGCTTCTCACACTTTTTTGGCCCGAACTGGCCCTGGCCGCGCTGGTGGCGGGCTTTCAGTTGTATCCTGTGCTTTTCGAGCTCGCGGGGCTGCGGCCCACCCAATGGAGCTCGGGCGTGATTTACGTTCTGCTCACGTCGGGGACCGTAGCGGGGACGCTGCTACGCGACCCGCGACGGGCCTGGCGACGTCTTATCCGGCCCCCCGGAATCATTTTCTTGCTGATGATCGGGTATTTTCTCATGAGCTGGCTGGTTTTGACCGAAAAGACCCCCAGCTCCATCCAGAAAATGCGGTACACCGTCGTCATCATGATCCCCACCTTTCTGGCTTCGCTGTGGCTGGAAGCGAAGCGGATTCCCCGGTTTGCCTGGTTGGTGGTGTGGTTCAGCGCGCTGGGCGCATTGGCGGGCGCAACCAAGCGAATGCTGGGGTTGATCCCGCCGGAAGTGAAGCGCCTGTCCCTTTCCACCACGAGCCGCTCTCTGCAATTTGCCTACTCGGTGGGAGTGGGAGGGCTTTTTTCTTGGGTTTTGGCCCGGCAGGGGTCGCGATGGCGGCTGGCGTGGGCCGCGTTTTTCAGCGGCGTCGCGTTTCTCATGATTTTCGCGGCCGGCTCGCGGGGCGCGTTTCTGGCCCTGTTGTGCAGTTTGCTGGTCCTGTTTGCATTTACCGGGTTATGGCGTCGCGCCTCCATGCTGTTGTTGGCGGGCGCTTTCCTGGCCGCTGTGCTCCTGGCCCCCTACTTTGTCATTGACCGACAGAGCTCCATCGACCGCATTTGGGGTTCCCTGGTTCGGGGAGCAGGTCTAATGGCTCCGTGGAAAACCCCCGCGAGTG
>CAZDCN010000290.1:0-4221 GCA_964503945.1 uncultured Caldilineales bacterium | reverse complement strand
GCGACGTAGCTCAGGAGGCAGAGCAAGCGGCTCATAATCGCTGTGTCGGTGGTTCGAGTCCACCCGTCGCCACCAAAACGAACGCTCCCAGCCGCAAGCCGGGAGCGTTTTTTCATGGGGGAGGCTTTTGGCCGCGGCTCAGCGGGTCTCGATGGGGACGCCATATTTTTGCAGGAGTTCGTTGTAGCGGGTGCGGGCGTCGGGGTCAGGCAACGCTGCCGACGGGTCCAAGATGTCACCCTCCACCCGGAAGACGAGGATGCCGAAGGCGGCCAGCACTTCCTCCGGCTGGAAATTGCAGTGGCCGTAGCGGGGGATGGGGATGTTGATGTGCTGGAACGCGGCGCCCCGGGCCATGACTTTTTGGCGATAGAGGGGTTCGTGCCAGTAGGGAACGATGGGGTCGAGCAGGGTGTGCATGGTCACCACGGGGACCTGCAGGTCGCCCGAGGCCTGATAACGCTGCTGGATCGCGACTTTGGCCTGGGGATCGGCCTGAAAACGCGCCACGCCCATGTTCAGGGCGAGGTCGTTGTCGGAGCCCACGTAGAGCTTGTGGCGGTTGTCGAAAGGCTGGCCGCCCAGTTTGACCCGGGCGTCGTTGGTGGCGAACACGTTGTACCAGAGGAGCCCCGTCACGGTTTTTTCCACCGACCCGGGGTCCGCGGGGTCCACCGCGGCCCGGGTGACGCGCAGGAGCTGGTCCGTGGCGTGAGGGTCCTGGGCGATGGCTGCGGCGATGGCGGGCTTGTACACGTCATCCCAATCCGCCATGACCTGGTCGGGGATGGCCACGGGGCTTGGGGGCAGCACGCCCGGGAAGAAATAGTCGAACACCACTCGGAAATCGCCGAAATAATCGGTCTGCTTCTGGAAGTTCCCGATGGGGCCGCAAGTGGAAAGCGCGCCGTCGAACACATCGGGATGTTGTTCCACGCCCAAAATGGTGATCAGGCCCCCTTCCGACGGCCCGGTGAGATAGACGTGTTCGGGTTCGCCCTTGGTCGCGCGGAAGATGCTCACCAGCTCGGTGACATCCGCCACGCCCTCGGGCACGGCCAGGCCGTTGGTGGCGTAGCTGGTGGTGGCGAAGGCGTAGCCCATGCTCGTGATCAGGTCGATGAGGGATGTGCCGTCGGGCAGGGTGAGCTGGTCTTCGGGGATGCCGATGGGCTCCAGGGGCGAGACGTAGCCGTGGGCGTAGACCACGAGATCGCCGTTCCAGGGGCCTGCGGGCATGCAGATGCGGTAGATGGCGCCGCTGCTCTGAACGCCGTCGGGATCGCAGACGCTGGCGCTGCCGGGACCGGCGGCCAGCGCGCGGGCCTGAAATCCCAGCAACCCGGCCAGGAGCAGGATGAAGAGCATCGTCAAACGCGTCGCGCGTCGCATGAGAACCTCCTTGTTCGGTTTTCGAACGAAGCATGCCGAAATGAGAAAAACCAACAGCGTCATTGTATCCGCATTCCGGTTTTGGCTCAAGTTGGGTTGTTGCCATCCACGTACAGGCTGCGTCTGCCCGGTTTGGTTGGATTCCCGTCCTGTGCTAGAATGCGAAAGCTCGGAATCTTTCCGGGCGCATCATGGCGTTTGCGCGCCATTGGTTCGCTATCCTTACATGAACGATTCTCCTCGCGCCATCGTCATCATCCCTACTTACAACGAAGCAGAAAACGTTCCGCCCCTGGTGGAGCGGATTCTGAGTCTGGAAGAGGGCGTTGACGTCTTGATCGTCGATGACAACTCGCCCGACGGCACCGGCGACGTGGCCGACGCCATCGCCCGAGAAACCTCTCGCGTCCAAGTCATCCACCGCCCCCGCAAGCTGGGCCTGGGCACGGCCTACACCGCGGGGTTCATGCGCGCGCTGGAGCAGGGCCATGATCGCATCCTCACCATGGACGCGGACTTTTCCCACAATCCCCGCTACATCCCCACCCTGTTGCGCTTGACCGAGACCAACGATCTGGCCATCGGCTCCCGCTATGTGCCCGGCGGCGGCGTGCGCCTGTGGGGATGGCATCGGCGCTTGCTTAGCCGCGGGGCCAATCTCTTCGCCCGCACCATGCTGGGGTTGCACGCGCATGATTGCACCGCGGGCTTCCGCTGCTATCGCGCCAACGTTCTGGAGACGGTGGACCCCCGCAGCATCCGGGCGGATGGCTACTCCTATCTGCTGGAGATGCTGTGGCGGGTGCAGAAGGCGGGCTTCAGCATCGCGGAAACGCCCATCGTCTTCACCGATCGCCGCCGCGGGGCCTCCAAGATCTCCCAGACGGAGATATTCCACGCCGCGGGCACGGTTTTCCGCCTGGCCTTCACCAACCCCGCCCAGGCCTCCCGGCCCGCCACCAGCCAACTCGATTGATTCAGCTTCCAAGCGTCATGTCTCCCAAGCCACCCAACTTCTCCGACAGCGGCCAAGGCATCATCGAATTCGCGTTGATCCTCCTCCTCATCGCCATCGTCGTCCTCGCCATCCTGCTCATCCTGGGGGATGATCTGCGGGCATTCCTCTTCGACCTGTTGAATACGTGGTTTCCACAATAACGCCTTGTCCGCCAGAATATTGGACGTCCCATGGGGTTCAAGGTTCGCTTTCGACCCCTTCTGGACCTGATCTTTCCGCCCCGGTGCGTGTATTGCGGAAGCTTAGGGGCCTATCTGTGCGACTCCTGCCGGGAAGAAGCGCAACCCATCGGGCGGGACATCTGCATCCGGTGCGGGAATCCGATGACGGTGCGGAGCGTGTGTCCGCTCTGTCGTCAGGACCCGCCCGACCCCCTGCGGGGCATCCGCGGCGTGTGCTTTTACAAAGGCCCCATTGCCCAGGGCATTCGCATCTTGAAATATCACGGCGTGTGGGAACTGGCTCCCATCCTGGGGGCCTATCTCGCCGACTATATCCGGGAGCACCCTATCCCCATTGATGCGCTGATTCCTGTGCCCCTTCACCACGAACGTCAGGCAGCCCGGGGCTTCAACCAGAGCGAGCTTCTGGCCCGAGCCGTCACCCAAACTCTGGGCATCCCCACCCGGGCCGACATCTTGCGCCGGGTGCGGGCCACCCAGTCGCAAATCCATCTCAACCGGATTCAGCGTCGGCAGAACGTGGCCGGGGCGTTTGCCGTCGGCCCGGATGTGGACCTGCGCGGGCGCAGGTTGTTGCTCATCGATGACGTGGCCACCACCGGAGCCACCTTGCGGGCGTGCGCCCAGGCCCTACAACAAACGGGGGTCAAAGCCATCTGGGCCTTGACCGTGGCCCGGGCCCACATCAACACCGTGCTGGCGCCGGGCGGCGTCGCCCCCTCGCCCATGGACGCTTTTCTCCTCTGGGATGAGCGACGAAAGCGGTTGGCCGACGCCGACCTTTAATTTGACCATTTCCCCCCTTTATGGTATGCTTGCCAATCGCAAATCTAACCTTTTCATTGCATCCTTGCATCCCCGCTTCAACAGGAGTCAGGCAACATAGCCAAGCGAAGAAGTAGTCGCCGACGTACGAGCCGAGCGCCTCGCGTTCGTATCAATGAACAAATCAGAGCGCCCCAAATTCGGGTGGTGGATGAGTCTGGCAAACAACTGGGCGTGATGACCCCATCCGAAGCTCTGCGTCTTGCTCGGGAGCGCGATCTGGACCTGGTGGAGGTGGCCCCCAAAGCCAATCCGCCCGTTTGTCGTCTCATCGATTACGGCAAATATCAGTACGAACAGACCAAGCGGCAGCGACAGGCCCGCAAGGCGCAGAAGCAGGTCGAGGTCAAGGAGGTCCGCCTTCGCCCCAAGACCAGCGAACACGATGTGGATGTTCGGCTGCGGCAGGCCCGTAAATTTCTGGAAAGCGGCGCCAAGGTCAAGGTCCGTATGCGTTTTCGCGGCCGTGAGATCCAGCATTCCAGCCTGGCGCTGAAGCTCATGAATGACTTCGCGGCCGAGCTCGCGGATGTGGGCGAAGTGGAAGTGCGTCCCAGCATGGAAGGACGCAGCCTGCTCATGATTATCGCGCCGTTGTCCAATCGCCCCCCAACGCGCAAAAAAACCGCTTCGACATCTCAGAAGTCCCAGGAGAAAACGCCAGACCCCGAGAAAACTGGCTAAACTTTCAGCACTTCCGCCAACACTTTTCCGAGAGGGTGCTGCTCATCATGAGAAGCTCCCTCTTTGACTTGTCAGGAGATATGCATCATGCCAAAAATCAAGACTTATAAAGCTGCTGCC
>CAZDCN010000289.1:0-4230 GCA_964503945.1 uncultured Caldilineales bacterium | reverse complement strand
TGAATGAAACACGGCATGATCGTCGGAGCCATCATTGCGGTTGTCTCAGCGGCTATGATCTACTGGATGCGCACCATTCAGTGGATGCCTGTTCAGGCGGCCAGCGAGGCGCAATCCATCGACTGGTTGTTTGGATTGCATATCGACGTCATCACCTTCCTCTATGTGCTGGTGAACGGCATCCTCATTTACAGCATTTTTGCGTTTCGCCGAAAGAAAGGGGAAGAGGATGCTGTGGGAGCCAACCTGCACGGCAACACAAAGCTGGAGATCGCCTGGACCGTGATTCCCCTGATCACGGTGCTGTTTTTTGCCTATTTGGGCACTCTGGTGCTCAATGATATCAGCGCCGCCGCCGCAGATGAACTGGAGGTGAAGGTTACCGCCCGGCAGTGGTCATGGAGCTTCGAATATCCCGAGGCGGGCGTGAAATCCACCGAGTTGTATTTGCCTGTGGATCGCAAGGTGAAGTTGAGCATGGTGTCGGAGGATGTCATCCATTCTTTCTGGGCGCCCGAGTTTCGGGTGAAGATGGACACGGTGCCGGGGATCACGACGACGCTGCGGATCACGCCCTCGCGGGAGGGGACGTATAAGGTGCGGTGCGCAGAGCTGTGTGGCACTGCGCACGCGGCCATGCTGGGCACGATTCGCGTGGTCAGCGCGGAGGAGTTCGAGCAATGGCTGCAGGGCAAGCAGGCTCCCACCAATCCGGCCGATTTATCCGAAGAAGAACTGGTCACTCTGGGCGCGAGCACAGCCGATGCCGCGGGCTGTCTGGCCTGCCATTCGGTGGACGGCTCGAAGTCGGTGGGGCCCACCTGGCAGGGCCTGTTCGGCGCGGAGCGGACTTTGGCTGACGGCTCTACAGTCGTCGCGGATGAGAACTACATTCGAGAATCCATCCTCGATCCCAAGGCCAAAACCGTTGCCGGATTCCCCGACATCATGCCCACGAATTACGGGGAAACCCTCTCCGATCTGGATATCGCCGCCCTCATTGCTTACATCCGTAGTTTGAAGTAGAAGTGACGGTCTTTTCACCAAACGACCGGCGTTCGTAGCGCCCATTCATCATCTTCATCCCATACGAAGGAGTCATGCATCTGATGAAAATCGGACGTGTTTTGCTAGGATTCATCATCGGAGCAGTTGCCGGAGTCGTGTTGCTCCTCGCGCTGAGGCTGTTCCTGGGCATGCCCGTGATGGCGGCCAACCCCTGGCCCATGGTCGCCCTGGCGACGACGACGGGGCTCATCGGCCTGATGTTGGGGATTGAACCCAGCCTGGGACTGGCTCGCGGGTTGGCGGGCATGGTCCTCGGTTTTGCCTTGGGCCTGATCCTGGTCCATTTTGTTCGAATGCTTTTAGGCATGGATCCGGTCTGGAATCCTGAACCCGCCTGGGTGACAGGCGCCATTCTGGGCTCGTTGGGCTTTTTGCTGGGCGTGGGCGTGGTCTCCGACTGGTTGAAGTGGACCGATGGCCGGGAGACGCCCTTGCAGGATGGCCCGCCCGCCGGCAAGCCCGCCTGGGTGCGCTATTTCGGTCCTGACCAGAACCACAAGGTCATTGGCGTGCAATACACGGTGACGGGCATCCTGTTGCTGGGCACGGCCGGATCGTTCGCCATGATCTTCCGCACCGAGCTCAGCAAGGCGGGGATTCAATTCCTGCCAGCGGATCTATTCAACACCTTCATCAGCATCCACGGCATCGTCATGATCGCGTCCATCCTGCTGGGCGTGGGGGGGCTGATGAACTATCTCGTGCCGCTGATGCTGGGGGCCAGGGACATGGCCTTTCCCCGACTCAACAGTTTCGGGTTCTGGGTGTCCGTGCCGGGGGCCATTCTCATCGTGCTGGCCCTGTTCTTTGGCGGCTGGGACACAGGATGGACCGGCTACGCGCCTCTGAGCGTGCGCGGTCCTTTGGGGATTGACTTTTTCATGCTGGGCGTATTTATTTTTGGTTTTTCCTCGATTTTGGGCGCGGTGAACCTGATCGCCACGGTGGTGGGCATGCGCGCGCCGGGCATGAGCATGTTCCGCATGCCCATCTTTGTGTGGGCTTCCCTGGCCACGTCGCTGATCCAGCTCACAGGCACCCAGCTCATCGCCCTCTCTTTTCTCATGGTGGTGTTGGAGCGCATCTTCAACATGGGATTTTTCGACCCTGCTTCAGGCGGCAAAGTGTTGCTGTTCCAGCACCTGTTTTGGTTTTATTCCCATCCCGCGGTCTATATCTTCATCCTGCCCGGGCTGGGCATCATCAGCGAGCTGCTGCCCGTGTTCGCCCGCAAACCCCTCTTCGGTTACAAGTGGATCGCGCTCTCCAGCATGGCCATCGCCATCATCGGTTTTCTGGTGTGGGCGCATCACATGTTCACCTCGGGCATGAGCGAGAGCTTGCGGGTGCCCTTCATGTATTCCACCATGTTGGTGGCCGTGCCCACGGGCGTCAAGTTCTTTAGCTGGCTGGGAACCATGTGGCGGGGCAAGCTGACCTTTCCCACGCCCATGCTCTTCGTGCTCACCTCCATCGCCGTGTTTCTCATCGGCGGGCTCACTGGGCCGCCCCTGGCCACCGTCCCCACCGATCTGCATCTGCACGACAGTTATTACGTGGTGGGGCACTTCCACGCCACCATGTTCGGCGGGTTTGTGTTCCCCTTCTTTGCCGCGCTCTACTTCTGGTTCCCCAAGATCACGGGGCGGATGTACAACGAGCGTCTGGGCCAGGTGCACTGGTTTTTCCAGACGGTGGGCTTTTACACCATGTCGCTGTTCATGATGCGCGCGGGCCTGCTGGGCATGCGTCGCCGCATCGTGGATTACGATCCGGCCCTGGGCGTGGAAGGCTTTCAGACGGTGGTCACCTGGGCCGGGTGGATTATCTTCTTCAGCGTGCTGATCGGCGTGTTCAATCTCGTCTGGAGCGCCTATCGAGGCAAAGTGGCGGAGCCCAATCCCTGGGGATCCCGCTCGCCCGAATGGCAGATTCCCTCGCCCGTGCCGGAGCATAACTACGAAGAGCCCTTCGAGGTGGTGGGCGATCCTTACGATTACGGCGTCCCCGGCTCGGTCTATGTGAAAATGGAACCCGAACCCGCCCCCTCAAGCTGACGCTTTTTTACCCGAAAGGAGCAGTTCTATGGAAGCGACGACTTCCCCTGAAGGACGAGCAGCAGAAAAGAATTTCCTTTATCGCCGCGGTCTCATTGTGCTGATTGCCCTGATCGTGCTGGAGGTTTTCGATTATTTCATGGCGCAATGGAGCAATGGCTCCATCACCATCCTGGCTGTGCTGGCGCTGATCAACGCGGCGCTCATCGTTCAGTATTACATGCATGTGACCACAATTTTCTCGATGGAGGGTGACCACTGATGACTGTAACCGCTCATGCATCTGATGCGCATCACGCCGAGGAAGTTTCTCCTGCCCGTCGCCTCTATCTCAACCGCCTGGGGCTCTGGCTGTTCATCATCTCCGAGACGTTCTTGTTCGGCGGCATCCTCGTGGCCCGCTTCTACCTGTGGGGAGCCACCCGTCCCCATCTCGATCAGGCGCTGGGCATGGGAGTGACCATCATCCTCCTGATCAGCAGTTTCTTCGCCAACCGGGCTGAGGTCGCCATCAAATATGATGATCGCAAGACCTTTCTGCGCAGCATCCTCATCACCATTGGCCTCGGAATCCTGTTCCTCGTCGGCGTCGTGGGCATGGAATGGCGCACCGCGCCGGTGACGCCCATGATGGAGGGCGAGTTCAACGTTTACGGCGCCGTGCTCTTCTTCATGACAGGGATGCACGCCTTTCATGTGCTCACGGGCGTCATCCTGCTGGCCATCATCGCCCGGCTGGGAGCAAGAGGTCATTTCGACTCCCAAAACTTCTGGGGCGTGGAAGGCGCGGTCATCTACTGGCATTTCGTCGATGTCGTCTGGGTGTTCTTCTACCCCGCGCTCTACCTCATGGGCACGGCCGTGGGCCCTGCACATTGACCGGCAAATAGAATTTGGACGCGGATGAACATGGAAAACACAGATGATTTTCGAATCTGTGTCCGAAGGCCGTGTTCATCCGTGTCCTCATTGCTATCGGTATCGGCGAGCCGCCGCTCATGGCATCTGTTCCGTAAATAGACGTTGGCGTCGTTGGCGGAGAACTTCTCATAGCCAGCGTTGGCCGAGGGCTCAACGACGTCATGCGTAAAACGTAAAACGTGAG
>CAZDCN010000288.1:0-4238 GCA_964503945.1 uncultured Caldilineales bacterium | reverse complement strand
CGGATGCGCGATCAGGTCCCGCCACACTTCATCAGGCGCATCCTTGAAATTCATTTTCCAAATCCACGCGCCCGTGTTCAAGTAGATGGCCCCGTTGGGCAAGCGTTTCTGCACCCGCTCGTGGATATGCCCGAAGGACACCACTTTCGCCCCGGTCTTTTTCGCGCATTCCCCGGCTGCATCTTCCAACGCCTGCCAGTAGTGTTCCGCGATCTCCCGGGCCCGCACCTGCATCGGCTTCACCTCCCCCGCCGCGGCCGCCAGCCCCTGCACGGGCGGAGCCGCCCCCTTCTCGGCCAACGCCCGATCCACATCCAGCGCGAAGGCCGCGGCAAAGACGTCATCCTCTCGCAAGCGCTGCGCCAACGCCCGATCATCCATCTCTTCCATCCGTTCCAACACCTGCTGCGCGGCGCTCTCTTGCGCGGCCGTGGCCAACAGATCGGGGATGAGATCGGGCGTGGAAACCAGCAGGGCCTTGATGAACTTCAGGGCGAACACGGGGTCATAGGCCAGAGCGTAGAAAGCGAGGGAGCTCATGGGATGCACGCCATCGATCCAGGGCCGCTCCCACTCGATCTTGTTATAGAAATCGGTGACCACATAGGAGCCGGACGGACGCTCGATGAGGTCATTCTGCTCGGGATCGAAAGGATGATCGGGATCAGAAAACTGATTGACGGGTTCGGCGAACGCGTTGCCATGCTCCACCAACACGCCATCCTGGAAATAACGCCGCTCCCCAATGCGCACCAGGGCCCGCTTGCTCCCCCGGGCCTCCAACAAGTCCAAAACGCGCTCCTGCACCCCGGCATACGCCAGCTCGGGATCATGATTCCCGAACAGGATCACCAGATCGCGGCGGGGCGGGACGGGGGAGATGAAATCGGCCAGGGCCTGGAAGACGCGCGGATGCCCGGCGTGCACCACCTCCAGCCGCCGGATGGCCGCCTCCTCGCTCAGGTCGGTGTAGGCGTCGGTGGGATAGCGCCGGGTGGGCTCGAAGCTGTTCACATCCGGCACCTGCAGGAACTCGATCCAGTCGCCATTGATAATCAGCGTCATCTCCCGGCCCGACCGATTCGACTCCTCGACCAGATCCTGAAGCCATCGGGCGAAAATTTCGTCCGACGTGAAATCCTCCAGCTTATTGCCCGCATCCGCGCCGCCGGCGCCGATGTGCGTGTCGCTGATGATGATTTTAACTTTTGCACTCATGGGGGAATCCGATAACTGTGTGGCATAATAACGGGGGAAATGAACGATGTAAGTATATCCCAAAGTCGCTGATTATGGAAACCGGTCACCCATAATGAACTCCCCCTTGCCTTGCTTCAAAATAAATCTGATCTCACGCCCAGCCGCCAGGGCGCAAAGGAAAAAAGAAACAAAGAAGAGCAGGTTTGCAGGTAGCAGGTCGCAAGTTTTCCACTGGACCCTTGGCCATGGACACTGAGCCATTGGCAATTCCTTATCTGACCTGCGACTTGCCGCCCGCCCCTGGCGACCGCATTTTCATGCTTATTGACCAGCAAGCGCTCATGGCATCTGTGTTGAAACCAACCCCCCGCCCCCCGTCCTCTCCGCGCCCGCCGCGGCGAAGAGGGCCCCTCGCGCTTTTCCTCCTGACTTTGGCGGGGATTTTAGCGACGCTGACCGGATGCAGCAATCCCCCGCCGCCGCCCGACCCCATGACGCCCTACTATCCCGCTTTTCACAAGGAATCGCTGCCCCAAGACTTTGACTTCGACGCCACGCCCCGGTACGAGCTTCAGGTAAAAGTCGATCCCGAACGGAGACTGATCCTAGGGAGAGAACGGGTGTATTTTCGCAACCTCAGCGGCCGCCTTCTGCGGGATGTGTATGTGCGCCAATATCCCAATCTGCCGCAACTGGGAGGGTTGATGAAATTGACCGCGGTCAAAAAATTGCCCGAAGGCTACGCGGTGGGCTTCGCCCCCGAGCTGGAGAACTCCGCCGCCCGCATCACCCTCATCGACGACCTGGAACCCAATCAGGACCTGGGACTGGAAATCGCCTTCGAGATCGTGGCGCCCCAAAAGCAGGGGTATGTGCTCTTCGGCGACAGCCAGGGCATCCTCAGCCTTCCCTACGCCTACCCCATGCTCGCCCGCCAGACGGGCGACCCCGCTCATCCCTGGCGGCTGGAAATTCCGCCCGTCTTCGCGGACATCGCCATTACCGATCAGGCTTTCTATTCCGTCACCGTCACGCTGCCCGATGACTATCTCCTGGTCACATCGGGCGTGGAAATAAACCAAACCGCGGCCGAACCGGGCTGGCGCGCCCATCAATTCGTCACCGGTCCCGCCCGAGAATGGACCATGGTCGTCAGCAAAAATTTACAAAAGATCAGCCAAACGGTGGACGGCAATCAGGTGAACAGTTATTTTCTGCCCAGAGACGGGGCCGCCGGGAAATCGGCTTTGGCCTACTCCGCAGCCGTGTTGCGCACCTACGACCAGATCTTCTCTCCCTATCCCTATACCGAACTGGATGTCATCGAAGCCCCCACCCGCTATCTGGGCATGGAATACCCCAAGCTGAATTACATCGGCATGGACACCTACCGCTCCGTGGCCCAAACTCAGGAATACCTCATCGCCCACGAGATATCCCACCAGTGGTGGTACGCGCTGGTGGGCTCCGACCCCTACCGCTATCCCTGGCTGGATGAAGGGCTGGCGGAGCACAGCAGCCTGCTCTACATGGAGACCCTTTACGGTCCCGCGGCCGCGGACCGCATCCGCACCCTGCGATGGGAGATCCCGGTGGAATGGGCCAGGAAAAACGGCTATGACACGCCCGTGGGCCAGGAAGTCACCGCGTTCACCGGCGCCAACTACGAGCTCATGGTGTACGCCAAATCCGCGCTCTTCTTCGACAGCCTCTACCAGGCCATGGGGCGGGAAGCCTATCTCAACGCACTCCAGACCTTCATCGACCGCTACCGCTTCAAAACCCCCACGCCCGACGACTTCCTGGCCATCGTCGAGGAAGTGGGCGGCATCGATCCCACGCCCCTTTACGAAGAATGGATTGAGGGCTCCCAGTCGCCCGCTGCTTCGCCATGACCGCGCCCGCCGTCCCTGCTGCGCTGTTGTGGGGCGTGCGTCGCCATCTGGCCGCGCCCCGAGCCGAAATCACCGCCATCCAACGCCAGCCCTTCCCCGGCGGCCTCTCCGGCAGCCCATTGGAATACTGGCGACTCAGCCTGCGCAAAGCGGGCGTGGCGTCCTCCCTCACCCTGGTTTACAAACGGAGCCAGGTGGTGACGGGCGAGTTCCTGAAGGGCGCGGGCCAACGCGAAGCCCTGACCTACGCCGCCCTGGCCCACCGCATTCCCCTCACCCTGCCCACGGTCGTGGCCGTCCACGCGCCCGCGGGCGAGATATGGATGCTGCCCTTCCCGCCCGCCAAGCCCGCGTCCCACTGGCGCGCGGCATGGGATGAGGAGGATGTGCGGGGAGCCATCGCGGACCTGGCCCGGCTGCACGCGGCCCACTGGAACGACAAAGCCCTGGCCGAAAAAGCGCCCTGGCTGTGGCGTCCGGTGGGCGAAGATGCGGATCGGCTGCTGGCGGAAGGACGCGCGGGCCTGGAACGCATCCAGGACGCCGCGCTGTTCGACGACAGCCTTACGCCCCAGCGGGCGACGCGCCTCCTGGCCCTGGCCCGAGACCCCAGCCCCCTGCTGGATATCCTCAACGCCGGACCCAAGACCCTGCTCCACGGCGACGCCGGCTTTCAAAACATCGCCATCAGCAAAGATGGCCGGATGCGCATCTGGTTCGACTGGCAGCTCACGGGCTGGGGGCCGCCCGCGCTGGATTGGGCCACGTTTCTCCATCCCTGGGCCTATCCCGAGGCCCAACCGCCCCTCTCCTTCCAGGCCATGACCGACCTCTACCTGCAAGCGCTGGCCCGCCGCGGGTTGGAACTCCCTGCGGCAGCATTCCGGCGCCAGCTCGATGCAGCCCTGCTATGGCGCTGGCTCATCCAGTGGGCGCCCCTCTTCGGGCTTTACCGCGAGCGCCTGCGGCCCGACGTGCAGGCCCGGCTGGGCCACGCCTTCGCCCAACTGCACTGGCAATCAACATCGAAAATATGACACGTCTATTGGTCAATGATTGTCAAGTCCTGAAATATGTTTACGTCAGGAAGGTGGAAGAACTTTACCATAAGAAGGATTGAGAGCCGCTGCGCAGCCAGCCTGC
>CAZDCN010000287.1:0-4247 GCA_964503945.1 uncultured Caldilineales bacterium | reverse complement strand
CACGTCCCATCCCAAACTCGTGCTCGATAAGGCGTGTGCCCAAGTTGGGGATGCATTGACCATCCAGGGCGAGGGGTTTTTTCCGAATTTTGAGGGCGAATTGTGGTGGGTTAACCCCATTGGCGATGTGCAAAGGGTGATCATCGATGGCAAACCCGCGACATTCATGACCGACGCGCAGGGAAGGTTTACGATCACCATCACGGTCCCCCTGGCCGTGCCTATCTCGGAACAGCCTCCGCCCGGCCAAACTCAGACCCATCAGGTGCGGGCGGAACAACACAAGCCGTATGGCAATCTGCAGCCCACCCAAACCCTGAGCCTCATCTGGGAAAAGATCGGGGAGACCATCGCGCTGGCGTTTCTGGCCACGGTGCTGGGCGCGATCCTGGCGCTGCCCTTCAGTTTCCTGGCCGCGCGCAACCTCATGTTCCACAATCGCTTCACGCGCGGGGTGTATTATGTGGTGCGCACGTCGCTGAACATCGTGCGCTCCATCGAGACCCTGATGTGGGCGATCATCTTTGCGGTGTGGGTGGGGCTGGGGCCCTTCGGGGGCATGCTGGCGTTGATGGTCCACACCATCGCCGCGCTGGGCAAACTCTATTCCGAAGCCATCGAGAGCATCGATCCGGGCCCCATCGAGGCGATCCGGGCCACGGGCGCCAATGAATTCCAGGTGGTGGTTTATGCGGTTATCCCGCAGATCCTGCCCGCTTTCGCATCCTTCACCCTGTATCGCTGGGACATCAACGTGCGGATGTCCACGGTCATCGGTCTCATCAGCGATGCGGGCATCGGTTTTCTGGTCATTCAGTGGATTCGGTTGAACCAGTTTTCGGCCATGGCCACGGCGATTCTGGCCATCATGTTCGTGGTGACGGCCCTGGATTACGCATCCAGCATCCTCCGCAAACGGATTATCGAGGGGACCCCGGCCAAGAAGGATCGCAGCCCGGTGATCACCTGGGGCGTGCGCGGCGCCGCGGTGGCGCTGTTCGTGATGGCTTTCGCCTGGTCGTGGAATGTGGCTCAGGTGAATTTCACGGACCTGGTCACGGGCCTGCCCGCGGGCATGAACATGGCGAAGGCCTTTGCGGTGCCCGACCTTTTCCAACGGCCCACCGAGGAGCATTCGGTGCGTCAGCCGCTGCCCGCGCCTTGCGGCGTGGCCGAAACGCCTCCGCCGCCCGCATCGGGCCCGCGCGTCGTGCTGGAGCCCCAATGCGGAGATGTGGGCGATCCCCTGACCATTACCGGCTACGATCTACCCCCGAACACCGACGTCTCCATTCGCTGGGAGCTGCCCGACGGCGCGTTCCTGCGCGTGAAGTCCAATTGCTGCACCACCGACGCCAACGGCATGGTGCAATTGCAAACGAAGATCAGTCCGCTGATGGAGATCACCGACGAAAGCCCGCCGGGCAGCGTGGGCTATGTCAGCATCACCTGGAAGGAGGTGGTGGGAGGGCCGCGCATCAGTGATGCGGCGAAAACCGTGGCCAATCTGGCCCTGGTGACCTTGCTCATGGCGTTGTTGGCGACGACCTTCAGCTCGCTCTTTGCCATCCCCCTCAGCTTTTTCGCAGCCCGAAACATCATGGGAGACAGCCTTCCGGGCCGCATCACCTACAACATCTTCCGCATGGGCTTCAACCTGACCCGTTCCATCGAGCCGATGATCCTGGTGCTGATCATGGCGGCCTGGGTGGGCGCGGGCCCCTTTGCCGGCGTCCTGGCCCTGATCTTCAACAACATCCCCAACCTGGGCAAGCTCTTCTCCGAGACCATCGAGGACATCGATCCCGGCCCCGTGGAGGCCATTGTGGCCACGGGCGCCAACAAATTGCAAACCCTGGTCTATGCCATTGTCCCGCAACTGGTGCCCCCCTTCCTGGCCTTCATCCTCTACCAATGGGATATCAACATCCGCATGTCCACCGTCATCGGTTTTGTGGGCGGCGGCGGCATCGGCCAGCAATTCCGTTTGTGGGTGGGGCTGAATCAGTACGACAAGGCCGGCGCCGCGGTCTGGGCCATTGTGATCATGGTGTGGAGCATGGATTATCTCAGCGCCAAGGCCCGAGAGAAGCTGGTGTAGCGAGCTCCCCGCGCCTCACTCCTCCACCCACCGTTCAAGCAACGAAAGCAATCCCCACAGAAACACCATGAGCCCTGCGCCCGGGATGAGGCAGAGCAATCCCGTGGCCAGGGCCCATTTGCCGTAGATGAGATAGATCACGCCCCCGCCGATGATCAACAGCCCGCCCACGACCATGCCCACCTGCCGCCTCTCGTTGGCCCGACGCATGCGCCGATAGTCGGTGGGCGTTCGGGGTTTTTCGGGTTGATGGGGAGGAGGCGCGGGCATGGAGCTCAATCGACCAACGCGGTCTCATCCGTTTGTTCGAACTCCATGCGCTCCGCCACATTGGGCCCCGCCTGGTATTGGTCGAGCAAGCTGCGAGGCCGGAGGGTGTAGGTGTAGATGAAAATATCTTTGTTGATGGGCGTCACCCGGTGATCCTGCTGCTTCTGGACAGTCAGCGGGAGGACGTCCTTGCGGTCTTTGGCTTTGCCGCCTCCGCGCTTGCGCGGGCGTTTGCGCCTGGATGAGGATTTGGCTCCAGAGGAAGCGGCTTTGGCCTCTTTGACCTTTGGTTTTGTCTTCGCCTTGGATGACGCGCGCGGCCGACGACGGCGACGGCGATTCTTTGGGGATTCTTCACTCATGATGGTTTCTGTCACTTCATGCCATAAGGGGTCGGGGTCGGATGGTCTGCCATGGGCGTTCCAGAAGGCTAGTCGATCACCACGTCATCCAGCCCCTCTTCCGGTTCTGGGAACTGCGGGTTGAGCTCATACAGCGTCTCGGCGATGATCTGACCGACCACGTAATTGCGATACCATTTCACGTCGGAGGGCACAATGTACCAGGGAGCGTATTCTGTGCTGCACTTCTGCACGGCATCCGTATATGCGGCCATGTAGTCGTCCCACAAGGCCCGCTCCTTCAGATCGTCTTTGTTGAATTTCCAACGTTTATCCGGGTTGTCCAGCCGGGCCTGCAGGCGACGGGCCTGTTCTTCCTTGGAAATGTGCAGGAAAAATTTGAGGATGACCACGCCATTTTCGGTCAGATGTTTTTCGAACGCGTTGATCTGGTCATAGCGGCGACTCCATTCCTCGGGAGGGACCAGGTTATGCACCCGCACCACCAACACATCCTCGTAGTGCGAACGATTGAAAATGCCGATCATCCCTCGTTTGGGAACGGCCTTATGAACGCGCCAGAGATAGTCATGGGCCAGCTCTTCGGGCGTGGGGCGCTTGAATGAGGTCACGACCACCCCTTGAGGATTCACCCCGCGCATGACATGCTTGATGGTTCCATCCTTGCCCGCGGTGTCCATGCCCTGAAGCACAATCAGCACCGCCTTCTGATCCCAGGCGTAAAACCGTTCCTGAAGCGAGCGAAGCGCCTTGCGGAACTTCTTGAGGGCCTTGGCGGCCTGCTTTTTGGTGTGGAACTCGCCGGTTTCCGCCGTGGGAAACTTGGAAAGATCCACGGGAATCCCGGGCGTGGCGATGTATTTGCTTCGTACGAGCTGATAATCTCTGACATCCATGTCGGATGCTCCTTGATCACTTGGCCGGCGTTTGCCCAAACCAGTTGGCATACACGCCCAGCAGAAAGCCGAAGGAGAGAAAAACAAAAAGCCCCCACCAACTCCGACTCATTTGCACGGCGTCAACATGAACCCAATGGCGGAGGATGAGAATGGAAATCACCCAAAGGGTGAACCCGTAGAAGGTGGACACAACCAGCGTGTCTTTGGAGTCAAGCCGCTCCAACGAAACCGCGAACAACAAGCCCAATCCCGTGGAGATAAGCAAATGCAAGAACACGCCGGCGCCTATTTGCAACCACCCCGGAGAACCGCCCGGCGTGATGAGGGCGCCGATGCTTGTGATCAGCGCTTCCGCCCCCTCTCCCCAGACCTGAGCGCCCGCCAGCCAGAGCGCGAACATGCCGATTCCAGCGAACAACCCGGCTGGAACGCCCTGCAGGGGTTGTAACTTCATCCCCATAAAGGGACGCGTATGGGTTTTGACTTGGGCTTGACTGCTCATTGGAAGGCTGTGCCGTGAGAAATGGGGTGAAAAGCGCAAGCATTGTAGCCAATTTCCTCAAAAAGAGCAAATCATCTCACCCCAAGTCGCTTTCTCGTTCCTTAACAGCCGCC
>CAZDCN010000286.1:0-4275 GCA_964503945.1 uncultured Caldilineales bacterium | reverse complement strand
GCGTCTTTGCGTGAGATTTTCATCGGTATCGGCGGGCTGCCGCCCGTGGCGCCTGTTTTGAAAATAGCCCTGGCCTCCTGGACCAAGGAGGCGCGAAGGCCATCTCATCGATTTGCATTGGAATAAATTCATGATCCGTACAACGCAACTCATCCTCATCGGCTTCGGCTCGGTGCATCGGGCCTTTGCCCGGCTGTTGCTGGAAAAGCGCCAGACCCTGGCCCGACGCTATGGCCTGGCATGCATCGTGGTCGGCGCGGCCGACAGCCGCGGGGCCATCTTCCAGCCCGACGGCCTCGACCTGGAGGCGCTGCTCGCGCACAAGGCCGCGGGCCAAAGCGTGGCCGCCTTCCCCGGCGGCCAACCCCTGCCCGACGCCCTCACCCTGGCCCGCACGGCAGACTACGACATCCTGCTGGAAGCCTCCCCGGTGAACCTGACCGACGGCGAGCCTGCGCTGAGCTGTGTGCGCGCGGCCCTGGAACGGGGCAAAGCCGCGGTGCTGGCCAACAAAGCGCCCCTGGTCCTCGATTTTGAGGGCCTTCATGCGTTGGCGCAGGCGCATGATGCGGGCCTGGCCTTCAGCGCCACGGTCTGCGGCGGGCTGCCCGTCATCAACGTGGGGCAGCGCGATCTCGTGGCCGCGGACATCCACAAAGTCGAAGGCATCTTCAATTCCACCAGCAACTACATTCTCACCCGCATGGCCGCGGGCGAGCCTTATGAGGACGCGCTGGCCGAGGCGCAGCGCCGCGGCCTGGCCGAGACCGATCCCAGTCTGGATGTGGATGGCTGGGACACGGCCAACAAGCTGGTTATCATCGCCAACGCCATCCTGGGGCTATCGGTGAGCCTGGAGGATGTGAGCGTGACGGGCATCCGCGAGCTGACCGGGAAGCAGATCGCGCGCGCTCGGGCCGAGGGCCAGAGGGTTCGGCTCATCGCCACTGCCCAACGTTCGGATGCAGGATGGCGGATGGAGGTGCGGCCGCGCCTGGTTCCCGCGACCAGCTTTCTGGGCGGCGTCGACCTGTGGGAGATGGGCGTCGTCTTCCATACGGATATCTTTGAAACCATGTATTTGAAGATCGATGAACGGGGGCCCACGGCCACGGCCGCGGCCATGCTGCGGGATGCGGTGCATCTGGCCCGGCTTGCCTGACGCCCTGCAAGGTGATAGGATTTCTGAAATCCTTTCGACGTCATCCCTCCTTTTTTCCCTTCCGAACCCCAGTCATGAAACACACATCATCGCACATCCAACCGCCAACGACTTCCACCCCTGTCAGCCGAATTGGATACCGTTTTCAGCGATTTACTCATATCGAGGGCATTAGCGGCATTCTATTGGTCGGAGCGACGTTACTGGCCCTGGCGTGGGCGAATTCGCCCTGGGCGTCCACCTACTTCGGCATCCTCAACATCCATTTCAGTGTGGGGTTTCCTGGGAGCGTGACCATCGATAAGCCCCTGGTGTTGTGGGTCAACGACGCCCTGATGGCCATCTTCTTCTTTGTCGTCGGGTTGGAATTGAAGCGAGAGGTGGTCATTGGCGAACTTTCCTCGTTTCGCAAGGCCATCCTTCCCGCCATGGCCGCCTTGGGCGGCATCGTGATCCCGGTGCTGATCTTTTGGACGTTGAACCGAAATAATCCCGCGGCGCTGGAGGGTTGGGCCATTCCCATGGCCACCGACATCGCCTTTGCCATCGGCGTATTGGCCCTGGTGGGCAAACGGGCTCCCCTCACCCTGGCGGTGTTTCTGACCGCGTTGGCCATTGTCGATGACATCGGCGCGATTTTAGTTATCGCAATTGTTTACACAGAGCAACTCGATTTCATGATGTTGGGAGTAGGGCTGGGGTTGGTGGCTTTGCTTTTCCTTTACGCCAAGATGGGAGGCCGCGGGCTTATCATCTACATGGTTTTGGGAGGATTCACCTGGCTTGCCATCTATCTCTCGGGCATTCACGCCACCATTGCGGGCGTGTTGGTGGCGTTGACGATCCCGGTTCGCACCAAGATCGACGCCCGGGATTTCAGTGAATGGATGCGCAAGCTGTTGGACTGGTTCGACAGCGAGACGGAGGGGAATGGGAAATGCGTGCCCACCTCGGTGCAGCGCACCGCGTTGTTCGAGATGAATCGCGCCATCGAACACGCGGATTCCCCCCTGCACCGGCTGGAGCACATCCTGCATCCCTGGGTGGCGTTTCTGATCATGCCCATCTTCGCGCTCTCCAACGCGGGCATCATTATCAACCCCAAACTGTTGGGAGCGCTGTTTTCGCCGCTGGCGTTGGGCATCATCCTGGGCTTGTTCCTGGGCAAGCCCCTGGGCATCCTGGCATTCACCTGGATCGGCTCCCGGCTTAAGCTGGGACACTTGCCCAAGGGCGTAAACTGGCGCCATATTTTGGGCGCGGGCGTGCTGGCGGGCATGGGCTTCACCATGTCCATCTTCATCACCACGCTGGCTTTTAGCCCCGGCGCGCACGCTCAACTTTTGGGCTTCAAGTTGGCCAGCCCCGCCATCCTCGCCGAAGCCTCGGCGGAAGACATCACCAGTCTGGCCAAACTCGCAATTCTCATCGCCTCGACCCTGGCGGGGGTGACAGGCTATCTCATCCTGCGCACGGCTCCCGAAACCGCGGCGGAGACGCCCAAAGTCGTTCCGCTGGAAAGGGACTGACCTCACCTCATGGGCGACGCTCTTCGCATGGTATGTTTTGTCGGTCGAACACCCGCAGGTGAACCTGCGGGCTAACAACAGCGCCCCGTCAACGGGGCTTTGGCCGTGGTCGCCCGCCCGAAAGCCGGGTTCACCCGGCGTCGTGTCGTAGCCCGGAGCTTCAGCTCCGGGTGATCACGCGCAAACACGGAAAAGTAGCCCATTGCGTTGACTTTTTGTCATGATAAAAGCCAAACAGATGCGTTTATTGTCTATGGGGTTGCTGTTGGTTTTCGTCGCGGCAGCCTGGGGCGCGGCTTTGCGCGTGTGGGCGTCTTCGTCCAACACGGAATTGGTCGTCAATGGCGATATGGAGCGCGACGCGGGCTGGACGTTTCCCGTCACCGCGGTGCAAGGCGGATACAGCGCGGATCGGTATGTTAGCCCCGTGCGCAGCGCCCGCCTGGGCATCGTTGCGGGCGCGAACGCCTACGCCTACTCCTCCATGCACCAGAGCATCGCCGTGCCCGCTCTGCCCGCGGGCGGATCATGGGTTTTGAGCTGGAAGGCTTATCTGCTCAGCCAGCCCCCGGACACAGGCGATTTACAATACGTCCAGATTCGGGACCAGGACGGCGCGCTGCACACCATCTGGTCGGGCAAGCGGCATGAGGCGCCCCGTTGGGTGACTTGCAGTTACGATGTCAGCGCTTACGCGGACCAGGACATCATCCTTTATTTTGGCGTCAAAAATGATGGCGCGGATGGAATCACCGCCATGTATGTGGATGACGTCAGCATGACGCTGAGCGATTCGCCCGGCAATCCTCTTCAAGGCTGCGCCATCCTGGAGACAACGCCCACGCCCGAACCTCCCCTCTCAACCCCAACCCTCCCTCCTGCCACGCCCACGCCCATGCCCACCGACACCCCCGTCCCTCGCCCCACGCCCGCGGGCCCGCCCTGCCGGCAGCTCATCCAGAATCCCGATTTTGTCCACGGCTACGATGGCTGGACCCAGAACCTCTATCTCACCGCCCCGTATCGCGACGAAACGGGCCAGGAGCATGAGGGCGCCTGGTTCGGCGGCGCGGAGTTTGTGGATCAATATCTCTACCAGGATGTCAGCATCCCGGCCGGGAGCCCGGCAGCCCGGTTGAGTTTGCTGTGGGCCTTTGATCCCGCCCCGGGCATCGGGCCCGACGACGCCCTCACCATCACCCTGCGCCGGCCCGATGACGCCATCCTGACGACGTTGCTTGTCATCGATCAAAACAGCGCGCCCCGGCGCTGGCAGACCGCCAGCTTCGACCTCAGCCCCTACATCGGCCAGACGGTGCGATTCCACGCCCGGGCCGTCACCAACGCCACCGTCACCTCCTGGTATCTCGATCAGATTCAGCTTTTCGATTGCCGGTTGCAACATCAAACCTACCTGCCTTTGGTGCAGCAACGGCGGCCATGAGGGGCTGCGCGCCGATAATGATAAAATTGGGAACGCTGATGGCGCGGATGCTTCGCAACGCAGATTTGCGCAGATCTTTTTAAATTTCTGCTTCGTAAATAGGCACTGGCCGAGTGAACTCGGACGCTATAGGCGCTTCG
>CAZDCN010000285.1:0-4276 GCA_964503945.1 uncultured Caldilineales bacterium | reverse complement strand
AAGCCCCGTTGACGGGGCGTCGTTTTTAGCCCGCAGGTTCACCTGCGGGTGTTCTTTGCCTCACGCCAAGATACAAAAGGTGCAAAGGAAAAAAGAGACAAAGAAAATCTTGGCGTTCTTGGCGTCTTGGCGTGAGATTTTCATCGGCATCCGCGAGTTGCCCTCCGTGGCGCTTATTCCCAATCCTAACCCCATCTTCCCAATTTCTCAAAAAAACCATGCATCCTGCAATGACGCCCGCCCGATTCATCCCCACAAAAAACTCCCCGCCCGGAGGTCCGGAACGGGGAGTTTGGCGATACAAGGCCGGGGTTTTACTTGATCTCGACGACCGCGCCTTCGCCTTCGAGCTTGGCCTTGGCCTCTTCGGCCACCTCTTTGCTGACGGCTTCGAGGATGACGGACGGGGTGTCCTCCACCACCGCCTTGGCCTCTTTGAGGCCCAGGTTGGTGAGGGCGCGCACCGCTTTGATGACCTGAATCTTCTTGGGGCCGTGGTCCTTGAGCACCACGTCGAATTCGGTCTTCTCTTCCTTTTCTTCCTCGGCCGCGGCGGCGCCGGGCATCATGCCGGCCATCGCCACAGGCGCGGCCGCGGTGACGCCCCACTGCTCCTCGAGCATCTTCTTCAGTTCGGCCATTTCCAGCACGTTGAGGGCGCTGAGTTCGTCGACCAGTTTCTGCAGATCAGCCATGGTTTGAAATACTCCTTGTTCTATGGTTGTGTTTGTAGGTGAATGAATGGATGTTGAGTCGATGGGGGGATCAGGCGGCTTCGGCTTCGCCTGCGCCGCCTTCCTTGTCGATGCGGGCCTGGAGGATGCCCACGATGTCTCGCTGCGGGGCGGTGATCACGCTCAGGAAGTTGGTCATCGGCGCGACCAGGGTTCCCAGCAGCATGCCGCGCATAACGTCCTTGGTGGGAACGTCGGCCAGGGCGGTGGCGCCGGCCTCATCGAGAATCGTGTCCTCCAGGATGCCGCCGGTGAGAGCAAAGCGCTCATTGCCCACTTCCTTGATGAAGGCCTTAAGCGCCTTAGCGCCCGCGCCGATGTCTTCGCCCAGGAAGACGAAGCCGATGGGACCATCGAACGCATCCTCGGGGATAGGGCGGTCCATTTCCTGCAGGGCCCGTTTCATCAGGGTCTTCTTGGCCACGACGATGCGGGCGTCCGCCTCGCGCAGTCCCCGACGCAGGCTTTCCAATTCCTGCACGGAGACGCCAGTGTAGCGGGCCATGACGATGGCGTGGCTGTTCTGGATCATCTCCTTATAGGATTCGATCAGTTCCGCTTTACGCGCTCTTGTGATTGGCAAGTGAAATCACCTCCTTTTGGGGTAAGATAGTTGCGCCAAACAAAAAGCCTTCGCATCGGGCCGACGCGAAGGCATGAGTTCCCACGGAAAGGTTTCCGGTTGACTGTGTCCTTCGCCTCGGCAGGGGATTAAGTCTCGAAAGAGACGCCTGCTGTCTTCAGCGAGGGCTATTGGTTTGTAAGAGAATGACGGGGATTATGCGTATTTGGCCCGGAGGGCGGTGAGCGCGGGGATGTCGATCTTTGCGCCCGGGCCCATGGTGGGGGCGATGACGGCTTTGCGGATGTACGCGCCCTTGGCCGAAGCGGGGCGGGCCCGCAGGACGGAATCCACTACTGCGGCCAGGTTCTCCTCCAGCGCGTCCAGTTCGAAGCTGCGCTTGCCGAAGGGGATGTGCAGGTTGCCGGTGCGGTCCACGCGATAGCTGACGCGGCCCTTGCGGGCTTCGTCGATGACGCGTTTGAGTTCGTTGGGCTGGACGATGGTGCCGGCTTTGGGGCTGGGCATGAGCCCGCGCGGGCCCAGAATGCGGCCCAGGCGACCCACCTTGCTCATCACCTGAGGAATGGCGATGGCCATGTCGAAATCGAGCCAGCCGCCCTGGATTTTCTGCACCAGGTCATCCAGGCCCACGTAATCCGCGCCGGCCTCTTCGGCAATTTGGGCGGCCTCGCCATCTGCAAAAACCAGAATGCGGGTTTGTTTGCCCGTGCCGCGAGGCAGGACGACCACGCCGCGCACCATCTGGTCGGCGTGACGGGGATCGACGCCCAGCCGCAGGTGGAGCTCCATGGTCTCGTCGAAGCGGGCGGTGGGGTGGTCTTTGAAGAATTGCAGGGCCTCTTCGGGGGCGTAAAGACGGTCTTCCAGTTGAGACGCGACGATACGGTAATTTTTTCCGTGCTTTGGCATGTGAACCTCCGTGGTCAAGCGGATGGATGAACCATCCTCCCACTATGTTGGAATGAAATGGGTCTTTTAGTCAACGACTTCGATGCCCATGCTGCGGGCAGTGCCTTCGATCTGGCGCATCGCGCCTTCGATATCGACGGCATTCAGGTCCTTCATCTTGGTCTCGGCGATCTCGCGCACCTGGGCTCTGGTCACCGTGCCCACCTTATCGAGCAAGGGGTTGCCTGCGCCCTTGTCCACGCCCGCGGCCTTCTTCAGCAGGTCGGAGGCGGGAGGCGTTTTGGTGATAAAGGTGAAGGAGCCGTCGGTGTAGACGGTGATCTGGGCGGGAACGATGTTCCCGATCATGGTGCTGGTGCGGGCGTTGTACTCTTTGCAGAAGCCCACGATATTGATGCCGTGCTGGCCCAACGCGGGGCCCACTGGGGGCGCGGGCGTGGCTTTGCCTGCCGGCAGTTGCAAGGTGATAACGGCTTTGACTTTCTTCGCCATGATTGCTCCAGAATATAGTTAAGAGGTTGTTTACGATTTTTCCACTTGCAGGAAGTCCACTTCCACCGGGGTTTCGCGGCCGAAAATGGAAACCAGGATGCGGACCTTGCCTCGTTCCAGGTCGATCTCCTCGACCGTGCCATGGAAATCGGCGAAAGCGCCTTCGGTGATGCGCACTTTATCGCCGGGCTTGAAATCCACCTGAACCCGAGGCTGGCTGGCTTCGATGCGCTGCATGATATGCTGGACTTCAGCCTCGCTGAGGGGGGTGGGGCGGTTGCCGATGCCCACAAAGCCGGTGACGCCGGGCGTATTTCGCACAACCGACCAGCTATCATCATCCAGGATCATCTGCACGAGGATATAGCCGGGGAAGACGCGGCGCTCGACGACGCGGCGTTCACCATCTTTCAGCTCGATCTGCTCTTCGGTGGGCACGACCACAGAGAAAATGCGGTCGGCCATGTTCATGGACTCAATCCGATATTCCAGATTGCGCTTGACGCGGCTTTCCATGCCCGAATAGCAGTGAACCACATACCATTGTCGGCCATCATCGACTTGCTCTGCGGGAACTTCCTCAGAAAAGTCGGTTGCGTCATCCAGCAAGGCGTCGTCGTCCTCGATGGAAGTCTGATTCTCGAATTCGTCGTCGTTCTCGGGAACGGGAGATTGCTGGTGTTGGTCGGTCACGGGGTTATCGCCTGTCCGTGCGGAGGATGAAGGGCCGGGATTAGTAGAGAATGAAGTTCATGATCTGCGCGGCGATAGCATCGGTGACGCCCAAAATCAACGCCATGAGCAGGGTCACGGCGATGACGATGCCGCTGAGGCGCACCCATTCTTCCCGGGTGGGCCAGGTGACCTTGGCGATCTCGGCGCGGGTTTCACGCAGATATTTGACTATCGGGTTGACGCTTTTGCCGGAAGTCTCGTTCTTCGACTTGGCCATGAATGCCTGGCTCCTTGTTCGGTAAGAAGTAAAAACGCCCTGACGGTTGAAGACACCGCCCGGAGCCCCGAGCGGTGTCTTACCGTAACGAGCAGGCGAGGCAGGACTCGAACCCGCAACCTGCGGTTTTGGAGACCGCTGCTCTGCCAAGTTGAGCTACTCGCCTTCAACGCGGCGGGCTGCATCGGCGTTGCAGCCGCACCTTATAGGATACCTTATTTCGTCTCGCGATGCAAGGTGTGGCGACGGCAACGGGGGCAGTATTTTTTCAATTCCATGCGCCCGGTTTGCGTGCGCCGGTTTTTGCTCGTGAGGTAATTTCGCTCTTTGCATTCCGTGCAGGCCAGGGTGACCAGCACGCGATTTCCTTTTTTGGCCATAATGAACCTTGAGTTGGGGATATATTTTCAATGATGGCGCAACAATGACGATGAACAACCAGGAGCGTAATGCGTAATTAGGTAAACCGTAATCATTGTCGCGGGTTGCTTACGCTTTACCCGTTACGCATTACGCTCCCATCATCATCAGATGCCACACAAGGAGTTTTACTCGAGGATCTCGGTGATGACGCCAGCGCCCACGGTGCGGCCGCCCTCGCGG
>CAZDCN010000284.1:0-4287 GCA_964503945.1 uncultured Caldilineales bacterium | reverse complement strand
AGCTCGGGCCATGGTTATTATTGGGGCGTTTGCATCGTCCAGAAAAATCCCTATAAACGGCTTTACTGCTCCCAAGGCCGTCCTTTTCGTTATGTGCGGCAGGCAGGCGGTGGCGGCGGGAACAACCCTCCCGGAGGCGGTGAGCCTCCCGGTGGGGGGGAGGGCAATCCACCAGGCGGAGGCGAACCTCCTGGTAGTGGCGATTGAAAGATGCCCAGAATGGTTTTTCGAGATGTAGACTATCTGATTCATGCTTCGACTACCATGTTTCAATTGCATCAAGATAAGCAAAAAAGCGTCTAATGCATCTATTGAAGCAAATTCTGTTTTTCCCGGTCATGATTTTGATGATGATTGGACTGCTCTTTTTAGGAAGGGGGTCCTATGCCGTGCCCGCGAGCGCACTCATCGATATCTCGAAATGGACTCAAGACACATCTTTGCCCGCGCCCCTCTGTTGGTTTGGCGTTGTGAGTGACGCCACCGATGGGGGGAAGGTGATCGTCATCGGCGGCCGCGATGCCGGCGGCGTCCCGGTCAAACGAGTGCTGCAAAGCGCCGTCAAAAGCGACGGTTCTTTGCAGGGATGGCAGCACGCACGCGCTTTGCCCACGCCGCTCCTAGGACATGCCGCCACTATCCACAATGGCGTCGTGTATGTGGCAGGGGGCTGGGATGGGAATCGGATTACCCGGAAGGTGTACTACGCCCGGAGCAACGATTTGACCTGGGAAGAAGGCGATCCTTTGCCCGAAGGCGTCTATCTCAATGGCATAGCGGTGACGCGGAATAAGTTGTTCATCATCGGCGGTTATTCTGAAAACAACTCGGGAACGAACCAGATTTTCAGAGCCGATTTACAGGCGGATGGGAAACCCGTCAATTGGCGGCGGATAACGCCTCTGCTGCCGATCTCACAGCTTTTTCGCCATGCTGTGGTGGCGTACAACGATGTCCTCTATGTGATTGGCGGATACGATGGCGCAAATCGATCCCAAAAGATCTATTATTCGGCCGTGAACGAGGACGGTAGCCTGGCAGGATGGCAGAGCGTGGATATGCCCGTGGCCCGGGAGTACGCCCAGGCCGTGATTCAGGATGGCAAGCTGGTGATCTTGGGCGGTCGGAATGGAAGTAGCGTATTGAGTCGCGTGGATGTGGCCGCGCTGGCAGAGAATGGCCAACCGCAAGATTGGCAGTCACGCACAGCTTTACCCAAGGCGCTCTATCTCTTTGGCGCGGCCGTCATGCACCAGCATGGATCGGATTACATCTTCGTTTTAGGCGGGAAGGATAAAAACAAAGCCTTGCAGAACGCAGTCTATCATTCGGATGTGCCTTCACCTCCTACCGACACGCCCACGCCCACTCATACGCCCACCCTTACTCCCACGCCCAAACGCCCGCGCATCGCCCTGGAGCTTTCCGTTTCCCAACCCGTGGAAGGCGCGCTCACCTACAACATCAGCTACAGCAACCCCTCCGAAACCCTGGCCTCCTCCGTGGTCATCACCAACCCTGTGCCCACGGGCGCCCAGGCAACCTATATCTCCCATAACGGGCGGAATCGAAACGGCGTCATCACCTGGGCCATTGGCGATGTGCCCGCGGGCCAGGTGGGCTCGGTCAGTTACACCATCAAATTGCCATCCCCTACGCCCACCTTCACGCCTACTTTGACACCCACCTCCACACCAACCCCATCGCCCACTTATACGCCTACTCCTACGCCCGCGCCCGGCCCGACCGCCACGCCGGGGGGCGACCTGGGCCAGATTAAAGGTCAGGTCTGGCACGACCGCAATGCCAACGGGCAGCGCGACGACGGCAACCCGCCCCCCGCCACGGGTCACGATCTGGACATCTTCCTGTACCAGAACGCGGCCTGCATCGGCGGCCCCTTCCGCCAGGTGACCGCCAGCGGAGACCAGGGCTGGTATGTCTTCCAGAATCTGAGTGCGGGGGAGTATTCCATCCGCTTCACCAAGCCCGCGGGGTGGCTGTTCAGCCCGGCCGGTCGCGACAGCAAGGCGGATCCCGCCACCGGTTGCACGGGTAGGATTGCCTTGCAGGCGGGCCAGGTTTCGGGCGGCTGGCATGCGGGCATGTACCGGCCCGCCCCCACCGCCACGCCGACGCCCACCCACACGCCAACCCTGACTCCAACATCGGCTGGAACGTCCACGCCCACATCCACGCCAACACCCACATCTACTCCGACGTCGGCACCTACATTCACCCCAACACCCACAGCCACGCCTACGAATTCCCCGCCCGTCGCTAAGGACGACGCCTACTCCGTGGCTTCAGGCGGAACGCTCAACGTATCGGCTCCGGGCGTGCTGGGCAATGACACCGATGCGGATGGCGATCCTCTCTCCGCTTTATTGGTTGCATCCCCAGAACACGCTAGTGACTTTCGACTTCATTCGGACGGATCATTTTGGTATGTTAACGACGGCTTAACGACCGCAGATGACATGTTTTCTTATAAGGCCAATGATGGCGTTGAAGATTCTAATGTGGTGATAGTCACTATTAATATCTTGACGTCACTCTATGCAAGGCAACAGGAGGCGACAACAAGCCCATACGCAGATGTCATCGTCAACCAGGGCGCGTGGGCCCGGTGGACCTGGCAAGGCCAGACCTACGCCGCGGCCACCCTGCCTCTCATCTGGCCCGAAACCCGTCGCGTCTGGCTGCCAACCATGCTGAGAAAATAAGCCTGGAGACCGGTAGACCGGGGAACCCTGTCCCGCGCTATGGAGCTATCGGTTTCCTGGTCTGCCGGCTCCCCCAGCTCCACCGAACATCGATTCGACTACTCATTGCCTGACACAAATTTGGCTTTCCTGAAAGTAACGCTCAACACAGAGACATGGAGCGCACAGAGATGAAAAATGGGGAGGTTTCGAGATATTTTTCTTTGCGAAACCCACCCTTTTTCCCTTTTCGCCTTGGCGACTTTGCATGAGACAAAGCTTTTTCAGTAGAGCCAATACTGAGTACTGATGACTGATTACTGATTACCGATCCCATGCCCGACCTCACCAACCAATTCATCGGCGGCTATCATTTCCAGTGGCGCATCGCGCAGGGCGGCATGGCCACCGTCTATGTGGGCCAACGCGCGGACGATCCCAACGGCCCCCATGTCGCGCTCAAAGTGCTCCACCCCCACATGGTTTCCAATCCCGTGGTGCGCAAACGTTTCCAGCGGGAGGCGGAGTTGGGCCAGCGTCTGAAACACCGCAACATCGTGCAGGTGTTCGACCTGGTCGAAGCGGATGGCCATGTATTCATGGTCATGCAATACCTGGCCGGAGGCTCCCTGGCGGACCGTATCGAGGAGCATGGCGCTTTGGGCTGGCTGGACGCGCTCCGAGTGATGCAGCAGGTGGGCCGGGCCTTGGAATATGCGCATTCCCAAGGCGTGGTGCACCGGGATGTGAAGCCCAGTAACATCCTCTTCGACCAGTACGGCGACGCTTACCTGGCCGATTTTGGCGTGGCCCACGAGGTTCACGCCAGCACTTTGACCGGATCCGGCTTTCAGCCGGGCACCGTGGCCTACATGTCCCCCGAGCAGATTCAGGGGCTGGACGTGGACCCGCGCAGCGACCAATTCTCTTTAGCCGTGGTTTTCTATCGCATGCTCACGGGCAAGCTTCCTTTCGAGGGAGCCACCACCGCCGCGCTCACCTATCAGATCGTGCACAAACCGCCCAGGCGTCTGCCCCGCCGGGCTGACATTCCCAAAAGCGCGGAAAAGGCTCTAGCCAAAGCCTTGGCCAAGGATCCCAGCGAGCGCTATGAGGATTTGGAGGAGTTCATTCGAGCCCTGGAGCGCGCCACCATGGCCCCTAGAGCAAGAGGCGCAGGCATGGGGAAGGCGGCCATTGCGGCGCTTCTGCTGCTCCTGGTCGCGGGCGCGGCGGGCTATTGGCTCTTGCCAGACCGCGGTGGAAGCAGACCGGAGCAACCTCAGGCCGCAGCCGAGGCATCCCATCCTACAATTCAACCCGCGGCCACCGCGAGGCCTCTCCAACCCACGCCCGATCCCGTTGAACTCTCCCCGACGCCGCGTCAGGCCCAGAGGCCCGCGCAAGCCTCCGGACAGGAGGCCGGGGTCGAATCGGGCGGCCTGCGCGTGGAAACGCCCACGGCCACGCCCACATCTGCCCGCAACGAAAATTCTCCTACTCCCACCCTCGTCCCCACCCCCACGGCAACGCCTACGCTCAGGCCGCGGCCTACGCGGAAACCCACGCCTTCGCCTGCACT
>CAZDCN010000283.1:0-4288 GCA_964503945.1 uncultured Caldilineales bacterium | reverse complement strand
ACGTTTTACGCATTACAGACGCAGAAGTCACCTCCCAACCCACCTCCAATCTCGACCCTCTATCCACCCCCCTCAACCTGGCCTACATCATCTACACCTCGGGCACCACGGGCACGCCCAAGGGGGTGGAGATCGCGCACCGCAACCTGGTGAATTACGTCACCGCCGCGGCCGAGGCCTTCGAGATGACGCCCGAGGACCGCATGTTGCAGTTCGCCAGCATCAGCTTCGACGCGGCCGGCGAGGAGATCTATCCCACCCTGATCTCGGGCGGCGCGTTGGTATTGCGCACCGATGAGATGCTCAGCTCCCCGGAGATCTTCCTGCAAAAGGTGGATGCATGGGGCGTGACGGTGCTGGACCTGCCCACCGCGTACTGGCATCAACTTGTGGCCGACGCCGTTCTCTATCGCCTGCCCCTGCCCGAGGCCCTGCGCCTGGTTATCATCGGCGGGGAACGGGCTCTGCCCGAGCGAGTGCGGGCGTGGATGCACTATGCGGGCCAGCGGGTGCGGTTGCTGAACACTTACGGCCCCACCGAGACCACCATCGTGGCCACCAGTTGGGAGGCGCAACCCGGCTTCCGGGGCGGGGAAGTCCCCATCGGTCGGGCGGTGAGGAATGTGCGGGCCTACATCGTGGACAAGCACATGCAGCCCGCACCCATCGGCGTGCCCGGCGAGCTGGTCATCGGCGGCGAAGGCGTGGCTCGCGGCTACCGCCATCGCCCCGATCTCACGGCCAAAGCCTTCGTGCCCGATCCATTTGTCGGATTCACCTCAGAGGACGGAGATGCAACGGAGCCACGGGAAAAAATCGAGGTGGGAGACAGGCTGTATCGCACCGGCGACAAGGTGCGCTGGCTGCCCAACGGCGACATCCAGTTCCTGGGCCGCATCGACCAGCAGGTGAAGATCCGCGGCTATCGCATCGAGCCGGGCGAGGTGGAGCATCGTCTGGCCCAGCACCCCGCCCTGAAACAGGTGGCGGTGCTCGCCCGAGAGGATACGCCCGGCGACCGCCGCCTGGTGGCCTACTACGTGCCCGCGGTGCAGCCCGGCCCCACCGTCAGCGAGCTGCGGGCCTTCGTCAGACAGACCCTGCCCGACTACATGGCCCCGGCCGCGTTCGTGGAGATGGAGGCCCTGCCCCTCACCGTCAGCGGCAAGGTGAATTACCGGGCCCTGCCCGCGCCCGAGGGCGACCGGCCCGAGCTGGGCTCCGAATACGTCGCTCCCCGCAACCCGCTGGAGGAAGCCCTGGCCGGCATGTGGCAGGAACTGTTGGGCGTGGAGCGGGTTGGCATCCACGACAATTTCTTCGACCTGGGCGGCGACAGCCTCAAAGCCGCCATCTTCGTCAACCGCCTGCAGGAATTCCTGGGCGAGATCGTCTATGTGGTGGTGCTCTTCGACGCGCCCACCATCGCCGAACTGGCCTCCTACCTCATCGAGACCTTCCCCTCCTCGGTGGCGCGGGCCTGCAAGATCGAGCTGTCGGACCTGACCTCCGAGATGCGCACCCGCATCGAGCTCCACGAAAGCCTCATTCAGGACATGCGGCGGCAGATCGAGGCCCGCGGGCCCGATCCCCAGAGCGAAAAGCGCTTCCTGGCCGCCATCCAGCGCAAAAACCCCCGGGCCGTATTCATCCTCACCGCGCCCCGGTCGGGCTCCACCCTGCTGCGGGTGATGATGGCGGGCAATCCCGCGCTCTTTTCGCCGCCCGAGCTGGCCCTGCTGCCCTTCCGCACCCTGGCGGAGCGTCGCGCCGCGTTTGCCGGTCGGGAGAGCGGCTGGCAGGAGGGCGTGTGGCGGGCGCTCATGGCCATCCACAACTGCGATTTCGAGACCGCCCGCGACATCATGGCCGAGCTGGAAGCCCAGGGCATGAGCGTGCAGGATTTCTATCTCTACCTGCAGGAGCGCATCGGCTCCCGTCTGCTGGTGGACAAGACCACCACCAACGCCCTGCATCCCTTCTATCTGCGCCGGGCCGAGGCCTATTTCCAGGACGCATTCTACATCCACCTGGTGCGCCACCCCGCGGCCATGATCCAGTCCTACCTCACCAGCGGCATGGATCAGCTCTTCGGCTATGGGTACAGCTACCCGCCTCGGGCCAAGGCTGAGCTTTTCTGGAACATCGTCAATCAGAACATCCTGGACTTTCTGGCGCAGGTCCCGCCGGAGCGCCGGTTCTTCCTGCAATACGAAGACCTGGTCACCAATCCCGAATATGAGATGCAGCGGCTGTGCGACGCTCTGGGCATCGACTTCCATCCCGACATGCTGGACCCCTACGGCGATCCCGTGGCCCGCATGACCGACCCGGTGCATCCCGAGAGCCGCATGGTGGGCGATCCCCGCTTCATGGAGCATCGTTCCATCGATCCGAAGCTGGCCACCAAGGGCATCATCCTGCCTCCGGGCGACGCACTCAGCGCCGTCACCCTGGACCTGGCCCGTAAGCTGGATTATGAGCTGGCGCCCACGGGCGAGCTGGCCAAACCCCAGGCCCTGACCGCGCCCACGCCCGTCTCCCGCGACCAGCGCATCCCGCTGTCCTTCGCGCAGCAGCGCCTCTGGTTCCTGGACCAATTGGCGCCGGGCCAGTCCCTCTACCACATCCCCACCGCCCTGCGGCTGCGGGGCCAGTTGAACGTGGAGGCGCTGGAAAAGGCCGTCAACACCATCATCCAGCGCCACGAAGTGCTGCGCACCGTGTTCCTGGCCGACGAGGGGGGCCAGCCCTACCAGCACATCCTGCCCGAGCTGCACATCCCTCTGGAGATCACCGACCTACGGCATCTGCCCGAAGCGGAGCGGATGCCCGAGGCCGAGCGCATCGTGGACCAGGTGGTGAAACGCCCCTTCGACCTGGCCCGCGGGCCCCTCATCCGCGGCCAGCTCATCCGCCTGGATGACGACGACTATGTGGCGGTCATGGTCATGCACCACACCGTGTCCGATGGCTGGTCCACGGGCATTCTGGTGCGGGAGATCGTGGCCCATTACGTCCATTACGCCTTCGGCTTCCCCCTGCAACTGCCCGAGCTGCCCATCCAGTACGCGGATTACGCCTGGTGGCAGCGGCAATGGCTGCAGGGCGAGGTGCTGGAAAGCCAGTTGGCCTGGTGGAAGGCGTATCTGGCGGGCGCGCCCCCCTTGCTGGAACTCCCCACCGACCGGCCCCGCCCGCCCGTGCAGACCTTCAACGGCGGCTACGAGCGCATGGCCCTGCCTCCTGACCTGCTGGATGCCCTGAAGAAGCTGAGCCGGGAGGAGGGCGCCACCCTGTTCATGACCCTGCTGGCCGCGTTCGACGTGCTGCTCAGCCGCTACGCCCGGCAGGAAGACATCGTCATCGGCACGCCCATTGCCAACCGCAATCGGGCCGAGGTGGAGAACCTCATCGGCTACTTTGCCAACACCCTGGTCATCCGCGCCCAGCTTCATGGCAATCCCACCTTCCGCGAGGCCCTGCAACGGGTGCGCGAGGCGTCGCTGGGCGCGTATGCCCACCAGGACACGCCCTTCGAGATGGTGGTGAACGCGGTGGACGCGGAGCGCAACATGAGCTTCAGCCCCCTGTTCCAGGTCATGTTCATCTTGCAGAATCTGCCGCGGGAGCAGGGCGGCCTGAAACTCCCCGGCCTCACCCTGGACACCGTCCACTCCGACACGGGCGTGGCCACCTTCGACATCACCCTGGCTTTATCCGAGACGCCGGCGGGCCTGCGCGGCGCGCTCAATTACAACACCGATCTCTTTGACGCGGCCACCATCCGCCGCATGTTGGACCACTTTCGCCGCATCCTGGAGCAGGCGGCCCAGGACCCGGACCGGCCCATCGGCAGTTACAGCCTGCTCACCCCCGAAGAGGCCAGCACCCTGCTGGTGGACTGGAACCGCACGGAAGCGCCCTTCCCTGCCGACGTCACCATCCCCCAGCGATTCGTGGCCCAGGCCGCGGCCACGCCCGACGCGCCCGCGGTGGTCTTCGGCGACGCGGCGCTCACCTACGCCGAGCTGGACGCCCGCTCCAACCAGGTCGCGCACGCGCTCATGGCCCGCGGGGTCGGGCCTGAGAGCCTGGTGGGGCTCATGCTCCCCCGCTCGGTCGAGATGATCATCGCGCTGCTGGGCATCCTCAAAGCCGGCGCGGCCTACGTCCCCCTGGACCCGAGCTATCCCGAAGAGCGGTTGCGATACATGGTGGAGGATAGCAGGCTGCAGGTTGTGGTAGTAGATGGTGGAAACGTAAAACGTAAAGACGTAAAGCGTAA
>CAZDCN010000282.1:0-4289 GCA_964503945.1 uncultured Caldilineales bacterium | reverse complement strand
CAGGCTGTCGCGCCATTGGGGAATGCGGTGTCCGGTATAAGCGGCGATGCCCGTGGGCGCGATGGGCGGCGTCCAGCTCCACAGCGGGGGAACATAGGGCGGGCCGGGATCATGGCATTCGAAATAATTGTCGCTGCTCACCGGCCAGCCGTAATTCTTCCCGGCTTGCACCAGATTGACCTCATCTCCGCAGCCGGGTCCGTTGTCCGTCACCCAGAATGCATCGGTGAGGGGATCGAAGGTGGAACCGAAGGGGTTGCGCAGCCCTTTGGCCCACAGACGATCGTCATTGGGGCCGTCGCCATCGTAAAAGGGATTGTCGGGCAGGGCCTCGCCGGTCTCGGGATCGACCCGGAGCACGGAGCCCTGGAAAGCGCTCATGTCCTGAGCCAGGTCTTTGAAGCAGTTTTCGCCCATGGGGACATAAAGCGCGCCATCGGGCCCGAAGCTGAAATGCCCGCCATTGTGATCCGTGCAGGGTTCGTCACCCTGGCCAGGGGGCAGGGGCAGGATGAGGATTTCCCGCATATCGGTCGCTTCATCCCCCTGCCACTTGAAGCGCACGACCACATTGGCCCAGCGTTGCTTGTCGAGATAGTGGACATAAAGGATGCGGTTGGAGGGGAAGTCGGGATGGGGAGTGACCCCCAGCATCTGACCCAGAGCGCCATCCGGCGAGGTGGGCGTCACCACACACCCCAACTGCACTCCGGCCTGGTCATACTCACAGACCTTTTTTGAGAAGGTGTTCACGGTGAGCAGATGTCCGTCGGACGCGAACGCGAAATCGGTGACGAAGCCAAGGTCGGTGAGGAAGGGCTGGGGCGGAACGGGCGGGGTTTCCGGTCCCGATTGGGCTTGAGCCGGGCCCGCGGCCGCCAGCAAAATGACCAACGCAGCCAAGGCCAGGGGGATGAACCATGTTCGGACGTTCATGAGGCGCTCCTTTTTGATACGTGGTGGAGAGAGATTCATGGCGTGGTCAGGGTGGTTTCGGCCAGGATGACGGGGGTTTTGTCCGCGCCGTTGAAATAGCGCTCGAAACGGCGAACTTCGGGCGTGTCGCTGAGGCGGAGGTCCCGCATCCATTCGAAGCCCAGCGTGGTGTAAAGCAACTCGACCTGGATCGTGAAGGGGCCCTGAGCGTCGTCAGGGAGGGTGACGGCGTACGTCACTTGGTCGCTTCCGCCTGTGAAATCCTCATCCTCAGCGGCCGCGCCCAGCACAGCGATGGCGGGGTCCGCGGAGGCTTTGTCGAATCCCGCGGGCAACAAACGGTTGTCTTTCAGGTTTTCCACGGCGTCGAGCAGGGTGTAGGTGACTTCGCCCTGGGCGTCGCCCATGACGACCTGATAGATCTGCACCTGGTCTGGCGATGTGATCACATCGTAATGGGGCTCGTAATCGCCTGAGCGTTGGGTTGCATTGTCGCCCAGGATGCCGCCGTCGGGCGTAGGACGGCCCGATTCAAATACGATTTCACCCTGGGCGTCGGCGACGGTGACATGGAGCCACGCCCGTCGCGAGGGATAGCCGGTGGGGAGCTTGTGGCCCGCTTGGTTCTCCACCGTCACGCGAAACGTGAGAGCATCCTGGTTCAGCACAACATCCTCAACCTGCACCGCGGCGGTCTGCTGTTGCAATTGTTTGAGCGTGCGTTGAATCGTGGCCTCAAAATCGTCGGATGAGGCCCGTACATGCAGTTCTTCCCCATAGCGTTGCAGGATGCGAAGCATGAACACATTGCCGCCCACGAAGTAGTGCTGGAAGAACTCATCATGGGGAGGCCAGCCTTGATAGATGGAAACCGGGCCCGGAGCCAGCGGCATGTGACACCCCTGGCATTGGACATCCTCCCCCACTTCGTCGCCAAACTCGCTGTGTTGCCATTCCAGATAAGGCGTCTGTTCGGGGTAGTCCACAGGCTTGCCCTCGGCATCCTGGGTGGGGGTGAACAGCGTGTGGCATGAGGCGCACAGCTCCGAGCGGCCCATGTGTTCCCCAAACTTGGGATCATATCCCGCGCCGGATCGCATGATCCCCGCGCCTATCATGTCGGGCGTGGGATAAGGACCAAAGATGGTCCGCCGTGGCGGGTTGGTGCTGGTATCGATGACGAAACCGCCGCTGAATGAAGCCTCCTCCCCCAGGCCATCCGGCTGAATCTGGTGGCAGAGGGTGCAGGAAACGCCATCCAGAGCGGCCTCGTGCAAGGGGTGATCCGGATCGAGAAAGCCGTCGTCGAAAATCTTGAGGGGGATATCGTTTACTTTGGCCTGGGTGAAGGCCATGGGCATGTGACAGCGCATACACGTGGCCTCGATATGCTCGCGGGCTTCGGGTTTGCGCTCGATCTCGCTGCTGACTTTGGCCTGCCACAGGGGGTCGCGAGCCGCGTTGGCCATCATGGTCGAACGCCAGAACGCGCTCATGGTGACGTCGTTGCCCTCCGCGTCCTGGATATTGCCATGACAGCTCTGGCAGAGGAAGGGCCCGTTGAAGTCATCGGTGGCGAAATCGGCCAGGGGCGCGCCTTCGAAGCTCGGGGGCGGCGCGGGCGTGGGCGTGGTGCGGAAATCGACTTGGGAGCCCATCATGGGGAGCAGCAGGCGATGGATGGCGTCGGGCGATTGGCCAGCCGCCTGCCACCCGATGAACAGGGTGAGGCTGAGGGCGATCAGGATGGTGAAGATGAAACGGGGACGCATGGCGGTTTTCCTCCTTATTCCAGACGGGCCTGACGGATGAGATGGATGAACGCCTCCTCCAGGCGGGGTTCATCGGGATAAAGGGACTGGATGGGAATGTGATGGTCGGTGAGGAAGGCTTTCAAACGAGGTTGAGCGGCCGCGGCGTCGGCCACGAAGATGTGCAGGCGATCGCCATACACTTGATGTTCGAGGTAGTCGGGAAACGTGGGGAGGATGCGTTCCGCCTGGGAGAGATGGGGCGTGTAGAGCACCAGCATGTCGCCCGGAGCCAGCTTCCGCAGCGCTTCCGGCTCTCCCTGCTGGATGAGGTCCCCGCGAAACATGAGGCCCACGCGGTTGCAACGCTCCGCTTCGTCCATGTAGGGCGTGGTAATGAGGATGGTGACCCCCTGCAGATGCAGCTCGGCCAGGATGTCCCAGAACTCCCGACGGCTGACCGGGTCCACGCCGTTGGTGGGCTCATCCAGCAGCAACAATTGGGGTGAGTGGATCAGCGCGCAGGCCAGCCCCAGCTTCTTCTTCATCCCGCCCGAGAGCTTGCCCGCGGGCCGATCTGCAAAAGCCTCCAACTGTGCGAAGCGCAGCAGTCGGGCGATGCGCTCCTTTCGCTCTTGGGAGGGCACGCGGTAGATCTCCGCGAAAAATGTCAGATTTTCCAACACCGAGAGGTCGCCATAAAGGCTGAAGTGCTGGGGCATGTAGCCGATGGTCTCTCGCAGGGCTTCCGGGTGCTGAACCACGTCTTCGCCCAGAACAACGGCTGCGCCTGACGTGGGTTTCAGCACGCCCGCCAACATGCGCAGGGTCGTGGTCTTTCCCGCGCCATCGGGGCCGATGAGGCCGAACACCTCGCCCTGCTCGATGCGCAGATTCAGATCGCGCACGGCCACAGTCTTGCGAAACTTGCGGTGGAGATGCTCGGTGGTGACAGCGTCCATCTCAGTTTTGCTCCTCAGGCCATCTCCCTGGAAAAGGACCGCCAGGCGACGACGCCCGTGACCACGCTAATGCCCAGCAAGGCCAGCACATGGGGCAAAATCATGCTCAGCGTGGCTCCGCGCAGGATGATGGCCCGAGTGGCTGTCATGAAATGCTGCAATGTCGAGATCTGCGCCAACCCGCGCATGATCAGCGGCATGTTCTCCACGGGAAGCATGTAGCCGCTGAGGGTGACCTCCAGGATGGCCAGCAGAAAGACCAACAGCACAGCCTGTTGCTGGTTCTGGGTGAACAGGGAGATAAGGGTGCCTACGCCAACGATGGCGATGATGGAAAGCAAGGCCACCAGCATCAGCAGTCCCAAATTGCCGCGCATGGGGATATCATAACCCCGGGTCTGGACGGCCAGGAGGAGGGCGAAGTTGAGAACGCTGAGGAGGATAGGCGCCAGGGCCTTGCCGATGATCAATTCCAGGCGGCGGATAGGGGTAATCAACAATTGCTCCAGCGTGCCGATCTCTTTTTCTCGCACGAAACCGGTGGCGGCCAGCACCAGAGCCACCTGATAGACGATGAAGGCTACAGTGGAGGGGATGATGAACCATTGGATGTTGAAGGTGGGATTGAACAAGGCGCTGG
>CAZDCN010000281.1:0-4299 GCA_964503945.1 uncultured Caldilineales bacterium | reverse complement strand
CGTCAACCGAGGCGGCTCGCCCCAGACCGCTTCCACATCCAGAGGGATGTCGGGTTGGGCCGCGCCGTAGTGCAGCAACCGAAAATCATCGAACCAGCGATCATCGGCCCGATACGCGTGGTCGTTCAACCACAGCTCCACGCCGTTGCTCGGGTCCGATGGCGGCAGGCCCGCGGTGACCAGATAAAGGGTTCCGCCGCGGGCCAACCCCCATTTTAACAGATTTTCCGTTTCCGCGCGCAATGGCTGCTGCGCGGCGAAGCCCAGGATCGGCAACGGGCCGTCGTAAACGTTCATGGGGATTTGATAATGGTAGGGGGCCACCGTCACCAACACATCCTGCGGCTGCTGGCTGAGCTCGACTTCCTGCAAAATGGCCCGATAGCCCCGGCCTGGCTGGCCATAGTGCGGGTCTTGGGCGTACGCGCGCAGGGCGAAAAGCGTCAAAGGAAGCAGCAAAGCGAAGAGAACCCAATGCCCGAAATCCAGGGGCCGGGCCCATTTCCCGACCTGCCACCTTCGCCCCCCAGCCTTCCATCTCCGACCTCCGACCTCCGACCTCTGACCTCTGACCTCCGACCTCTGACCTCCGACCTCCGTCCTCCACAACAGCCAGGCCGCGAGCCCGGCCAACAGCATGCCCGCCACAGGAATCCACCAAAACACCCGGCCCGGCTGCCACCAGGCGACATCGAGGATGGCGTCCCACTGGGCCCGGGCCAGGAGATAAATCTGGCCGAAAACCGGGCTGTGCAGCGGATTATCCGTGGCGGGAGCGCCATAGCGCAAGGGATCATTCCAGTCGGTGGGATAGAGCTTCCGCAGCTCGATTTCCCACAACACATAGTTGGCGCTGACCGCAAGGAGCTGCACCAGGGCCGAGAGCGCGATCAGGGGCCATGTCAGCCAGCGCTTGCCCGCCGCCAGCAGCGGGGCCGTCCACAATACCAGATAGGGAGCCAGAGGAACGAGAAAGCGCGGGCCCCAGGCGAATCCACCCCACCAGATCCACCACTTGCTGAAAACCAAAACCAGAGTCGCCGTCACCGCGGCGGTGAGCAGGGCCCAGGCCCGATGCCGCCGCCAGAAGGGGATGACGCCCAACAATGCCAGGAGCGTAAGCGGTTGGTGATAAAAGATGCCCCGATAGGGGCTGAGCAGCAGCCCGTAGAGCCCGGCCAGGAAGGGGCCGTTAAAGCCTTCGCCCGCGTCGAAGTGGTAGCCGGTGTTCAAGGGGCTGCCGAAGCGCATCCAGTTGTACCACCCGAGAAAGGCCGCGGTCAGGGCCAGGGGCAGGGCCAGGGCCAGGAGATGGCGGGCCCAGCGTCCGATCCACCCCCTCCGTGACTCGCTCTCTGCCGCGCGCCGGAGGATCGCCAGCCAGGCCAAACCGAAGAAGGGGATCAGCAGGGCGTAAGCCGCGCTGGTGGCTGTGGCCGCGCCCAACGCGACGCCGAGGGCCAGGGAATGGCGGACGCGCCGCGCCTGCTTCAAGGCCGTCAGCGCCCACAAGGCCGCGGTCAGACTCAGGGCGGAGAGGGGTTCGCCGAACAGGTGGGTGGCGTAGGGCCAGGCCAGGGTGGCCAGCCCGAAGATGAGCGCCAGCGCCACGCCGATACGCTGGCTGTAGCCCAGCCTGCGGGCCGTGGCCGCCAACAGCAACGCCGTCAGGATGGTGATGATGGCGTTGGCCAGGAAGGTGGTCTGGAGCAGGCCCGCGCCGGGGAGATAGCGAGCCAGCACGCGCATGGGCAGAAACGCCAGCGCGGGCGCCACGCCCTTTTTGCTATACACATGCCCATCCTGGCCCCACGCGCCCAGCACCTCCGCGGGAGAGTTCACCCACTGGCTCCACGCGATCTGGTCCGTATCCCACGCGCCCCGCCGGGCCAAATTCTCGGTGACGCTGTAAAGCGACACCTCATCGATGATATGAAACCGGCCTGCAGCGGTGATGAGGTAGAGGCTGAAAAGGATGACGACGATGAGCCCATAGGCGCGACCGCGCGGATGAGGGCGGTCACCTACGCTCTGCGTTTCGTTCCCCGATCCTTCCCCCAACCCCAAACTCACAGCCACAACCCTCCCACCACGGCCAGCAGGGTGATGATGCTGATGTAGCCGTTCATGGTGAAGAAGGCCAGATTCACCTTGCTCAGGTCGTTGGGCTTGACCAGGCTGTGTTCATAGACCAACAGCCCGGCCACGATGACCAGCCCCAGCCAATAGAGCCAGCCCAACCCGGCTAACATGCCCACGCCCGCCAGCAGCAACACCGTCAACCCATGGAAGAGCTGGGCCAGGCGCAGGGCCGCGGGGACGCCGAAGCGGGCCGGGATGCTGTATAGGCCCTCCCGCCGGTCGATCTCCACATCCTGGCACGCATAAATCAAATCGAATCCTGCGATCCACACCGCCACCGCGGCCCACAGCACCCAGGGAATGGGGTTGCTCAGGCTGGCGGCGACCGCGGCCCAGGCCCCGGCCGCGGCCGCGCCATCCACCACCCCCAACCAGAGATGGCAGAGCCAGGTGAAGCGCTTGGTGTAAGCATAGCCTGCCAGCCCGATGATGGCCAGGGGCGCCAGCATGAGCACGAACGCGTTCAACATCCAGGCGGAGAACAAAAACACGCCCAGGCTGACGAACCCCGCCAGCCACACTGCGTTACGGCTGATTTTGCCCGCCTGGATGGGGCGATTGGCGGTGCGGGGGTTGCGGGCGTCGATCTCCGCGTCGATGGCCCGGTTGAAGGCCATGGCCGCGGTGCGGGCCGACGCCATGGCCACGGTGATCCACACAAACTGCCAGAAGAGCGTCTTCCAGGGGACGGGCGCGGCCAGCATCCCCTCCGTCGCCCAGGCCAGGGCCATGCCGATGTAGGCGAAGGGCAGGGCAAAGATCGTGTGCTCGAACTTGATCATGTCGAGGAAGACGCGAACTTGCTTCACGATATTACTCCCAAACTTCGCTCAAACCTTCCGGCCCGTTAAGGAAAATCTTCAACCGATTCAACACATCCCGACCCAACACAATCTCCTGACCGATATCATCACCCACCACGGTGACTCCGGGCAAAATGATATCATTGATTTGTAAATCCACTCGAAAAAGATGCACGCGACGTTGTTCACCCCAATGGCTCCGCAGAAAAGCCTCTGCAATCGGGTAAGCCATCACTTCCCGTAGAAGTCGGATGGGAACCAACGAACCATCAGCTCCAGTGTCCAGCAAAGCCGACATGAGCCCAGTTCGCAATCCCGCTTCGTCGTTGGAAAGCATGACATCGACAGCAGGAATGGGCGGGTTGTAGGAGTCCAGATAGGGATATTTCGTTCGCGTCATGGCTCAAAACGAAAACCTGTCCGGGTGAACGTGCGCTCTACGGCATCCTCGACACGTGTAATCAACACGGGGGTTCGACCAAAGCGCTGGCGAATACGCGTCCACAAAGCCTCCTCATCCGTATCGTGATCCACCACCTCTCCCCGATGCATGGCGATGTACTGCCCCAGGTAGCGTTTTTTCAAATCAGGATACTTTCGACGAAAAGCTTCCGCCTCTTGAGAGATTTGTTGACGCTCCATGTCCCAAAGATACCGGAGCGCGGCATCTTCCACGAGTGCGTCCGCTGTTGTGCCTTGCTCGTCCGCAATGGATTTCAGCTGCTTGTAAACGTTGGGATTGAGGGAAACGGTAGGCATAGGACTCTTCACCTTGTCTTCACACCAATTGAATGGGATCGCCCACGCCCGCCAGCCGGGTGGGGATGGGCCGGGGGGCCAGTTCCTCCGGGGTCATGGCCCGGTGGAAGCGGCGAACGATGCGGTAGCGGCTGTCCCGCTGCGCGGGCTCGAACCCGGCCAGGCGGATTTGCTGGTGCAGGCGATAGACGCTCATGCGGGGCTCCCGCTGGGTATAGGCCGCGGCCTGGCTCACCACGTTTTCCTCCAGCATGGTGCTGCCGAAGTCGTTGGCGCCCGCGTAGAGGGCCCGCCGGGCCACCTCCAGCCCCTGGGTGGGCCAGCTGGCCTGGAAGTTGGTGAAGTTGTCCAGGTAGAGGCGGGCGAAGGCGTTGGTGTGGAGATATTCGTCGTAATCCGCGCCGTATTTGTGGCGATGGCGGCTGCGGCCCATGCTGTTGGTCTCGCTGAGCTGCGCAGTCCACATGATGAAAGCGGTGAAGCCGTTGCCGTTAGCGGCCAGGGACTCGTCCTGCAGCTCTAGCAGGCGGGTGAGTCTGTTGATGCGCTGCTGCATGGTCTCGCCAAAGCCGATGACCATGGTGGCGCTGGTGAC
>CAZDCN010000280.1:0-4299 GCA_964503945.1 uncultured Caldilineales bacterium | reverse complement strand
GATCGAGTCAGGCGTAAAACGGCCACCCCCTTGGGCCTCCGGGCATGGTATAATCCCGAACAAACACGCTCTGGAGGTTTTCCATGGCCGATTACGGCGTTATTTTCACCACATGCAGTTCGCAGGAGGAGGCGGACGCCATCGCGTCGGGCCTGGTGGAGGCCCGGCTGGCCGCGTGCGTGCAGCAGACGCCCATCCGCAGCGTCTATCGTTGGGAGGGCGAGGTGGTCAGGGATGAGGAAATCCTGTTGTTGATCAAAACCCGCACGGGGCTCTATCCCCTGGTGGAGGCGTGGATCAAGCATCGCCACAGCTATGACACGCCCGAGATCCTCATGCTCCCCGCGGAAGCAGGTTTGGATGCCTATCTGGCCTGGGTGGATGCGGAGACGCGCGGGGATTAGCGGCCCTCTTTCTGTCCGTAGACGGCGATGATCTCGCCGATCTCGTCCGGCTGCAAGGGGCGGAACGCGCCCGCGGCCCGGGCTTTCAGGCAGATGGCCGCGGTCTCGTCGATGTGGTGAAGCCGCAACCGCGCTTTGGACACATCCTCGCCCGTGACCAGGACGCCGTGATTGGCCAGCAAGGCCGCGGGGGCGTGGGACAACGTGCGGGCGATGGCGTCGGCCAGGGCCTGGGAGCCGGGCAGGAAGTAGGGAAGCGCGGGGACGCTGGCCCCCAGGTAGAGGGTGAAGTCCGGCGTGACCGCGGGCAGGGGTTCGCCGGTCATGGCCCAGGCGATGGCATTGACAGGATGGCAGTGGATGATGACCTGCGCCTCGGGTCGGGCGCGATAGGCCGCCAGATGCATGGGCGTCTCGGTGGAGGGGCGGGGCGAGGTTTCGGGGCGTCGCCAGGGCTTGTGCAGGGGCACGGACAGAAAGTCCTCGGGCGTGAGTTGATGCAGCAACGCGCCCGAGCGGGTGATGAACATGGCGTTCTCATCCCGGTAGCTGAGGTTGCCGCCGCTGCCCAGGACCAGGCCGCGGTCGACCAGTTCCCGCCCCAGATCGATGAGGCGGGCCTGGATTTGGCGAGGCGTTGATGTCATCGGCGTTTCCTCTTCTTTTTCTTTCGTTTGCGACGAGAGGGCGGGCGGGATCGTCGGGATTGCTTGCGCTCTTTCTTGGCGGCCAGGGACGCGGGAATCCACGGGCTGGGCTCGCCCTTCCGCAGGGCCATCAATCCCGCCCGGGCCGTTTGCAGCACCTGGATATCCCTGCCGCCCAAGGCCCGGGGCCGGTATGAGTCAGCTTCATCGATAATGCGGGAATACAGCCGACGGGCGACGGTCCTATCCCCGGCGTCATGCTCGGCCATGGCCAGCCGCAGCATGATGTCCGGGCGACGGGGCGCCAGCTCATACGCCTGTCGCATGGCCTCCAGCGCCTGGTCATCTCGAAAGAGGTTTTTGTAGATGTTGGCCAGAGCCACATAGTTGTCGGGGTTCTGCGGGTTTTGTCGGATGCGTTGGAGATAGCGATCTCGCAGCTCCAGCGGATGGACCTCCGACTTGTCCATGCCGGCAAACCGCGTGGGATACACTTGAATCTCGGAGCCCAACGAGATAAGGGTCTGATAGATGAGAGCGGGGATCGGTTCCACATCGTCCGTGGACAGCTTCATATCGGGGTAAGCCAGCGCCACAAGCTGGATTTTCTGGAGAACATCCACCTCATAGTCATCGCGGGCGCCGCATTTGGGACAGACGATTTCATGATCCATGACGAAGGGGCTGTATTTCACCGGCTGGTCTACGATCACCTTGTCCATGGTCCCTTCATCCAGTAAGACGCGGCGAACGAAATGGAGGCGAGTGCGCCCGCAACGCTTGCATCGCAGGGGGAGATATTCTCCTCCCGAACGGGGGGGCGCGGGGTCCGGGACGTCCATCCGCACGCCCCACTTTTGCTCGATATCCCTCGGAAGCAGGCCCAAAGGCTCCACCACATCATCTCGAAACGCATCTTCGATTTCGGGCAGCAATGCTTTCCATCCGGCTTTCACCACACCGACAATGACCCCGGCCGTCAAGGTCTCTTCTTCCGGGCGTTCGCGGCTTTCGGGCCGGGTGAGCAGATGCCGCGCCAGGGTCACCACGTCCTCCCGGATTTCGGGCGCGCGTTGGGCGATTTCGATCAGCGCGTCCACCGCATCCTCCCGCAAAAGGACGTTCACATCGTCATCCAACGCCAGGGTTTTCAACTCGTCGGGCGTCAAGAGCCCCACTTTGCCAATCCGATGGGTGAGGAAAATCCGCCAGTTCCCCCGGGCCTTCTCCAACCAGGGAGCCAGTTCTTGCCAAGGGGCGGCTTCCATCTCCTGCCAGCGACGCAGCGCCTGCACGGCCCCATCCGCCGCGGGATGCAAGGCCATTTCGGGAGAAAGCGCCAGGTAGATGAGCTCCAGGGCCAGCAACTCCGCCTGGGGAGCATGGGCGTCGATCCATGCTTCGTCCGCCTCCCCCTGCGCCAGCGCATCCAATGGGGGTTGCAAAGAAAAGGTCAATGTGGGGAGGGCCTCTTTATCTCTCAGGGGCAGGGGCAGCTGAACCAACGCATCCTGAAGATCGTTTATCACTTGAGGATTGATTTCCGGTGGAAGCTCCATGGACGATTTTTGGGATGCTGCGCCTTCGCGCTGATCCCGAACGCTATCTTGTCCCTGCAATTGCTGTCGCAACGCCTGGGTGATCTTTTCTCCCAACTCCGCGGATTCAGAGAACTGCAGCATCTTGACGAGGACGCCAGCGACCCAATCCATTGGCGGGGAAAAAGCCCGAGCAAAGCGCACGAGGATGCGCAAGCCCTTCTCCACGCGCGCCGCGTCCCCTCTCAGATACAGCGTTATGACGCGTTCCGCGGGCTCCAGGATGAACCCGGCCTCCTCGTGCTGCGCGGTGTAGGCGAAATATGCCAGCCCCGTTGCCAAAGCATCCTGAACGCTTCGAATCCGCGTGGTAGCGTCCATCAATTCTTCATACACAGCCCCGTAGTCCACCAATTCGGGCGAGTGTTCGGGGGAGTGGAGGAGGGATTCCAGTAGGGCGACGTAACGCGAGGCGTCGCCTCTGTCCCCAAATTCATGGGCCGTTTCCAGCAATTGCTCGTCGGTAAACTGGAGAAAGTCTCGTTGACGGATGATATCGGGAGGTAGTTTTCGAAAAAAGCGAATTCGGTCGTTGCCGGTCCATTTCTTCATTGCCATGCCTTCCAATCGGGGGGCAGCACGCCGCGTTGGCGGGCGCTGTCTTGTAGATGGTTGCAGCCGCAGGTTGGGGGATCGGGCAGGGCGGCGAAGATGGCGGGCAGGGCGTCCAGGACCTCGCGCGTGGCCCGACGCACTTCCCCTTTGCCATACGCCCGCTCCCGGTCCGCGCCGTGCGCGGCGATGAGGCCGACGGCCGCGAAGCACAGCTCCAGCTCCTTGGCCAGATAGGTTTCGGGCACGAGGTTGAGCCCGCGAACGTGCGCGCCCCATTGCTGAAACATGCGGGCCTCGGCCGCGGTTTCGTGCCGGGGGCCTTCATCGCCCAGGTAGATGACGGGCCGGGCCTGGGGCAGTTGCGCCCGAATGGCCGCGCGGATGTCGGGGCAGAAGGGGGGTTTTTGGGAGATGTAGCCCGCGCCGGTTTTCTCGAAAAAGGTGGTGGGTTGATGCTTCGTCCAGTCGATATAGTCATCGGGGAGGACGATGTCTCCCCGGGTGAGGTCGTGGGCCAGGCCCACCATGCCCTCGATGGCCAGGATGCGCTGCACGCCCAGGTCTTTGGCGGCCCACAGGGTGGCCCGGGGGTCGGTGCGGGTGGGAGAGCCGAAGTAGGGCAGGATCCAGACGCCGGCCGCGGCCCGAGGCTGCTGGCGGCGGGCGAGAGGCCCCACCTGACCATAGGGCGTTTGCACCACGCGCTCTTCGGTCAACGGCCCCAGGGTCTCCAGGGAGCGCGGGGGGATGGGGATGGCGAGGATGAGGAGGTGAGGCATAGGGAATGAGAATGGCGGCAAGTGGCAGGCGGCAAGTCGCAAGGGAGGCTGCGCAAGTTGACCTGCCACCTGCGACCTGCAAACCTGACTTTCATTTGTGTTTCCTCTATTTGTGTCTTCTATCTGTGGTTCTCCCTATCCGTGGTGACGGTCGTCCGAAGTCCAAAGTCCGAAGTCCAAAGTCGGATAGGCCGCCATCGTCACCGGGCCGAAGCGCAGAGCGACCTTGGACGTTGGACATGGGACGTTGGACGTTATTTTCGAAGCAGGTATCATGAGCGTTTGCACGCCAATAATGACGAAAATGTGCAGGCCA
>CAZDCN010000279.1:0-4303 GCA_964503945.1 uncultured Caldilineales bacterium | reverse complement strand
CGGGTTCACCCGGCGTCGTGTCGTAGCCCGGAGCTTCAGCTCCGGGTGAACTTGCTCCGAAAATAAGCGTTTTTCACCTCCGGGAGGTGGAAACGGCGCCGGATTTGGCTTGCGGGCATTCGGTCAGCGGCCCGGTTCGTCGGTCTTAGACAGCGCGCCTCCACCTCCCGGAGGTGTGAGCCCAAAAATGATCTGCGCAAATCCGCGTTGCGAAGCATCCGCGTCATCCGCGTTCCCATTTTCATCCTCCTTCTCAGCGCGCTGTCACCCATGGCGTCTGTTTGTATGATGACTTGAATGATGACGACCCCGAAGACTACCCTCGCTTTGTTGCTTCTCTTAGCTCTCACCCTGTTCGGGGTGAGTGGCTGCACTCGGCAGCGTCCTGCGCAAAGGTTCCCCGACACCCTGATCACCCTGCCGCCCCCCACGCCCGAGCCCATGCTGCTGCCCCGCTTCACGCCGCACGTCACCTCCACCATCCCTACGCCCACGCCTTTCGCGCCGCCCTTCGTAGAGTTCACGCCCGCGCCGTCGGACGCCCCCGCCGCGCCTCCTGCGCCCCAGCCCCCTACGCCCACGCCTCGCATCCACATCGTCCAGCCCGGCGAGACCCTGTACGACATCGCGGTTCGCTATCAGGTCTCGCTGGAGGCCCTGGCCCGGACTAACAACATCACGGACCCGACGACCATCAAGCCGGGCGATAGACTCATCATTCCCTGACGACTGATTTCAGGGATTTGGGAGGAGAAATTCAGGTGGGATAAGGGGGATGTCAGGCGAAAATTTTTGGGATGTGGTATCCTGGTGGGGACGAGAATCCCATTTTTCACACCCAAGGAGGTTTGCATGGGTCAACTTTTCGCAGCCGTTATGTTCGCCACCCTCGCGGCCATTCTGGTCATCGCATTTCTGGGCGTCACCCTGGCCAAGGCGGGCAAGAAGGTCAACGCCCGCACCACCCTGTTCGCCGGCATCCTGGCCGGCCTGCTCGTCTTCATGGTCATGGCGCTGATCAGCAGCTACACCGTGGTGCAGGCGGGCTCCGTGGCCGTGGTCAAGCGCTTCGGCGAGGTGGTCACGGTGTTCGAGCCGGGCCTCAACTGGAAGATCCCCTTCATCGATCAGACCGTGGTCTATCGCACCCAGGAGATCGTCTACGAAACCAGCGACAATCCCCAGGCGTCCAAGGCCGATTACACCGACTATCAGGTGGATACAGCCACCAGTGACGGGCAGCAGATCACGGCCCGCTACACGGTGCGTTTTCGCATCAAGCCCCAGGAGGCGGCCAACATCGTCAACAACCTGGGAACGGAGCCCGAGGTGGTGGAGAAGGTGGTGAAGCAGAACAGCCGCGTGTGGGTGCGGACTCTGTTGCGCAACTACACCGCCAGCCAGCTCTACTCGGGCGACATTCGCGAGGCCCAGGAGACCATCGCAGAGCAGCTTCGGCAGGATTTCGAAGCCGAGGGCCTGGAGCTGGTGTTCTTTGGCCTACGGCAGATTGGCTTCACCGACGCTTACAAGCAGGCCGTGGAGAACAAACAGATCGAGGCGGAGAACATCATCACCCGCAAGAACCAGGCCGAGCAGGCCAAATTCGAGAAGGAGCGGGCCATCACCCAGGCGGAAGCCGAGGCCGAGAAGCAGCGCCTGGAGCGCATCGGCGTGGCCCAGGGCGAGGCCGAGTCCATCAAGCTGAAGGCCCAGGCCGAGGCGGAAGCCACGCTGATCAAAGCCAAAGCTCAGGCCCAGGCCAACGAACTCATCGCCCGCAGCCTCACGCCCGAGATCATCACCTGGCAGGCCGTGCTCCAGTGGTCGGGCCAGTATCCCACCGTGCTCAGCAATGGCGGCGGGGAGCAGCTCATTCTGCCGGGGGACCTCTTCCGCTCTCCCGGCGCCCACGTCAGCCCCGTTCCCGCGCCTGAGGCCTCCCCAACGCCTGAATCCTCCCCAACGCCTTAACCGCTCCGTCATTCATCCGGCGGAGAAGACCATCGTTGCAGGCCCGGCCAGTGGGTGCCGGGCCAATATACCCGACCGCATTGCGCGCAACGCGCGAAATCGGTCTGGGTTTGAGCCACGTAGGGCGGGACCAGGGGCGTCGCCTCCTCCACGCTGATGGGGATGAGCTCGCCATTGCACACGGTGCAGCGGGGCGGATGCAGAGAAGGCCCCAGGGCCTCCACCACCTCCCGCACCTGACTGTCCAGGTCCGCGGCCGCGATGTAGAGCGCCCGTACGCCGCGGCGGCCCGCGAGTTGCCGGTCGCGCGTCACCAGCAACCGGTTTTCCTCCCGGGCGATGCGGATCATGACCTCATCGGGCAGGTCGTTGCGATACGCTGCATCGTAGCCCAGCCAGCGCAGCCGTCGGGCCAGGCTGCCCAGCATGGCGTCCACCAGCAGCTTCGGGGCTTTTGCTCCCATGTCGGGCCTCTGGTATGATCGCTTGGTCTCTTGGTCGTTTGGTCACTTGGTCCTCGGACCTCCGACTACCGACCTCTGACCTCTGACCTCCAAATTATACCATCCATGCTCGATCTCTCCCCCCTGCCCTTTTGGCCCTTGCTGGCCGCGGCCCTGGGTTTGTTGCTACCTTGGGGCGCGGCCTTTGTCGCGTCCGACGAGGTGGATGCGGCCCGGCCCGGCCTGATGGCCCTCATCGCCCTGTTGTTGGCCTTGGTGGGCATGGCCGCCACCGGCTTCGCCCTGGCCTTCGGCGGCGTGGGCATCCCCATCGACCATCCCGACCTGGCTGCATTGGTGTGGGAATGGACGCCCCTACGCCAGGGGGAGCTGGCCTGGTGGGGCGTGGCCGGATGGATGGGCTTTGGCATGCGCGGGGCGCAGACGCCCCTGGCCGCGTGGCTGTTCCTGGCAGCCCTTCCGGGCGTGGCCACTGCCTCCCTGCTGGCCATGATCCCCCTGTGGCGGCGATTATCGCCCCTGGCGGGCGTGATCATGGCGGCGCTGACGGCCTTCATCCTCGCGCCCCTGGCCCTGAACTGGACCCAGGCCGGGGGCTGGCTCATGCATTTGGGAGAGAGCGTGGGCGCGGGGGAAGGCTTCATTGACGCCGCGGGCGCGGCTATGTTCCTTCTGCCCGCGGGCGTGGCCCTGGCCGCCCTGTTCCTTCCTCGCGATCCGATCGAAGGGGGGGATGACTTGTGGGCGGGGCTGGGCGCGGGGCTGTTCCTGGCCGGAGGCGCGGCCTGGATTATCGCCTCGCCCCTGCCTTTGTGGACGCCCCTGGCCCCGGTGCAAGCCCTGTTGAACGCGCTGCTGGCCGCGGCCGCGGGCGGGCTCATCGGCCTGCTCTATGTCTGGGCCGTGCAGCGTCAGCCCTCCGCGCTGGGGACCGGGCGCAGCGCGGCCGCGGGGTTTGTGGCCGCGCTGGCCGGGTTGCAGTTTTTCAATCCGTTGCAGGCCATGCTGGTGGGGGCCGTGGCCGCCTGGATCGCCATCCTCGCCGCCTATCTCCTCCACGATGTGTGGAGCCGGGAGGATGCCGGGGGCGTGTTCAGCGGGTTCGGTCTGCCCGCGTTGTGGGGCGCGCTGGCCGCGGGGTTCTTCGCGCCGGCGCCGGGCCAGATGCGGGCCCAGGTCATCGGCGGCGTGAGCATTCTGATGCTGGGTTTCCTGGCCGCGTGGTTCTTGCAAGGGATTTGGGTTCTGGCGCGGCGGCTGTTGCGTAAGGAGCCCGCTGATAGGGAGAAATCCGGTTAGAGGGCACAAATAGAGGAAACACAAATGAACGTCAGGTTGGCAGGTTGCAGGCGGCAGGTCCACTTGTGCGGCGTCGCTGGCGACCTGCAACCTGTCCTAGCCAGCATTTTCGTCCCCATCGACGCGCCGCTGCGTAGGGCATCTGTGCTATAATCCCTGGTATGCAATCCTCCCGACGCGAGACCGCGGGGACCCTCCTCCTTCTGTTCATCGTCAGTCTCCCCGCCTGGGCGCCCCTGACCCGGCCCGGCCTGCCCCGCTGGCGGCCGGGCGCGCTGCCTGTATTCCGGCTCTACGCGCTGGAACGGGGCGAGGATTTCGCCGCGGCCGGGATGCTGGACAGCGGTTTCGCTTATGCGGTGGCGCGGTTGCTGCGGCTGCCGGGCCTGGATGGCGTCACCGCGCTCAAAGTCAGCCTCATCTTGGGCATGATTTTGCTGGGGTTGGTGATGTGGCTGGGAGTCCGTCGGATGTGGGGGCCGCGCGCGGGCGCATGGGCCGCCATCCTGGCTCTGTACGCCCCGGTCTTTCTTAGCGCCCTCTACATCCTGGGCGGCATCGCTTTG
>CAZDCN010000278.1:0-4314 GCA_964503945.1 uncultured Caldilineales bacterium | reverse complement strand
AATTATCCGTGTTTTTCCGTGTTCATCCGTGTTCTTTTTATTTTCAAAGCAGCCTCACCGGCGCGGGATGGTCCAGCGTGATCTCCTCCAGGGTGACGCGGCAGACATAGGCCCGCACCTCCACGCCCGCCGCGGCCGCCTCGCGCAGGGTCTGGGTGAAGACCGGATCGAAATGGGCGGCCGGGGCGAACGCGGTCGCGTCCTCCCGCTGGATGATGAACGCCACCGCGGCCCGCTCTCCTCCTTCCAAAATCGCCAGCAACTCCCGCAGATGACGGCTGCCCCGGGCCGTGGGCGCGTCGGGGAAATAGGCGACGCCCTCCTCCACCAGGGTGACCGATTTGGTCTCCACCCAGCAAACGCCCTCCGGGCCCTCCAGACGAAAATCCAGGCGGCTGTCGCCATAGCGCACTTCGGGGCGGATAACGTGGCAGGGGAATTCGGGCAGGTGGCCCGCGGCCACGGCCTCGGCGAAGAGGGGGTTAGGCAGCCGGGCGTCGATGGAGACCAGGGCCTCGGGCATTTGCACCAGCTTCAGGTCGTAGGGCGTTTTGCGGGCGGGGTTGGGCGAAGGATGGAGGTAGATGGGGCGTCCGGGGATGAAGAGATCGTTCAGCCGGCCCGAATTGGGCACATGGGCCCACGCCTCCCGGCCATTCACCTCCACCGTGGCCCGAAAGCGATTGTCCCGGCGCAGGAAGCGGGCCGGGATCAGGGGTTGCGGGTGTTTCATTCGGAGTTTGCCAGCGCCTCCAGCAGCTCGCCGGGATCCAGGGGCAGGCGCGTCACCTCACATCCCGCTTCGACCAGCGCGGCCTCGGTCTCCTGGGGATGGTCGCCCACCAGGCTGACGCGCTGGGCCTGGGCTGCGTCGTCCATCTGGAAGCCGTAGGGGATGCGGTTTTGGGTCAGATAATCGGCCAGGAGGGAGAGGTAGAGCTGGGTTTCGGGCAGGGCGGGGTCCGCAAAGAGGATGTAGCGGGAGAAAATCCGGTCGTCGGGCAAAGGCGCGGGCAAGTTCAGCACGGCCTCATCCCGGCCATCCAGAAACACGGGCCCGGCCGCGCGCAGGTCGCTGCTATCCCGCACGATGTACGCGCCCGCGGGCAGGTTGGCGAAGCGATACTGTTCATCCGCGCCCACCACCTGGGTTTGCACCACCTGGTTTTCGTCGATGAGGGCCAGGGTGTGGCCGCCGCCGCCGGGCACGCGGCCGCGCAGGATGCTGAACGCGGGCGTCTCCACCTCCTCGGCCACGGTTTGCAGGTAGGTGATGGCGAAGGAGTGATGGAAGAGGGTGTTGCCGGGGCCTTCGTCGGGGTGCGCGGTGTGCAGGTTGATGACCCGGTCCGAGGGCGCGCCCATGCCTTCCACGCTGCACACCTGCCATTTCCACATGGGGAAATTCGCGCCGGGCTCGGGCGGCTCCTTTTCGATGCTCACCGTGTCGCTGCCGCCATCCCAGGCGACGGTGAACAGGCTGCCGTAGAGACGGCGGCCTTCCTCATCCACCGCGTCGATGAAGATGTGATGGCGTCCGTTGTTCTCTTCGGGCGTGAGGTGATGCACCCGGATGACTTTCCAATACACCTGGCCGGGCTCCACCGCGGCGGGGATGATTTCGACGCCGTAGGCTTCCGCGTCGTTGATGACATCGGTCATGGTTGGCTCCCAGGAAGCGAAAAGTGAAAAAGGGTAACTACTAAGGTGCATGCTCCATGTCTTTGCACCATATCGAGCGCAAAGGTTCGTTTCTTTCGGTCGCAAGTAGCAAGTGGCAGGTTTGCAAGTCATTCTGCGTAAAGAATTTGCCACCTGCGACCTGCCACCTGCAAACGGCTCGGAGCGTCAGCCTGGGTTTGCGGTCTTTTGTCGCATACAGTCAGGCACGTTAGCAGTTGCGAAAAAGGAAGGTCGTTGCGGAGCAGCCATCTGTGAACCGTGAACTTAGAACGGACTTACGCATCACGCATGACGTTTTGCGAACCTGGCCGCCCGCGCCAGCAAGGCTTGTCACAGGTTTCCTTCGGTGGTGGCGGCCCCATTCGCCAGCCGCCGGGCCAGCTCCAGCAGGCCGCCGCGCATGTCGATGAGCTCGCACTGGGCTTCTTGTAACAGGGCGACGACGCTTTCGGGGATGCCGTCGCCCAGGAGGACGACGGTCTGGGCGAACTGGGCTTCGGTGAGGCTGAACCCGGCCGCGCCCGCGGGTTGCGTGGCCAGCCAGGGCGCGGTCAGCCGCGCCAGTTCGGGCGTCAGCGCCGGGTCCGACATCAGCAGCAGATAGTAGCGGTCCAGGGTTTTGGCCGGGGTTTCGGCGATGGGCGCGTAGAGGAGGTCCACCGCGGCTTCGTTCTCGCCATCCAGCACGATGTCCGCAACGTTGATTTCATCCCCGATGGCGACTTCGTAGACGCCCGGGCCCAGGTTTTCGAATGCGTAGCGGCCATCCTCGCGGCTTTGGGTTGTGGCGATGACCTCGCCCTGGAACCGCAGGGCGAGGGTGACGTTGGGGGTGGGGTTGTCGGCCGCGTCGTGCACCCGGCCCGAGATGCGGCTGCGCCGGGGCTGGCCGCCCATGCCCACCCGCAGCAACGGGGCTTCGAGCACGCTCTGACCGTCCAGCTCCAGGCCGGTGAGGAGGTCGTCGTCCAGCTCGATGCGGTAGCGGCCCGCGGGCAGGTTGGTGAAGCGATACTGGCCGTCCTGGGTGAGTTCGCCGTGGCGGATGAAACCATGGGTTTCGGAGATGAGTTTGATGGCCCGCTGTTCGCCTTCCGCGCCCTCGACGCGGCCCACGATCGCGCCCATGAGGGGGAAATCGAGGGTGATGACGTTGCGGCCATCCAACGCCAGCTCGGTGGCGATGAGCCCCACGCCCGCCAGCTCCACGGCATAGACGCCCGCGCCCAGCTCCCGAAAGATGAACGCGCGGGCGTGGTCCAGCGCGGTTTCGGCCAGCTTCTGGCCATCTTTCCACAGGATGACGGCCTGGCCCGCGCGGCCGCCGGGCGCGCTGCCGCGAATGATGCTCTGCCGACTGCCTTCGCCCACGGGCTGCAACTGGAAGTTCACTTCATAGGTGATGGGCTCCCCCTCTCGACCGGGCACGTGAGCCGTCTCCAGTCCGTCCGCGACCTCGCTCTCGTAGTCGCCCTGCACCACCTGGATCATGAAAGTTCCCTTGGTGTGGATGAATTCGTAATAGCCGTCGGGCTTGAAGGGATCGCTGCCCGTTTGGGTGCGGGGGAATTGGGTCCCGGGCTCCGCGTTTTCCCAGCGCATCTCCAGCTCGATGCCGTTCATGCCCGCCCCTTCCAGGTTCAACACCCGGCCATAGAACATCTCCCGGTTGCCTGTCTCTTCGGGCGGGAGCAGGCGTTTTTCGATGACCACGTATTTCATGGTGGGCGGCGGGGCCAGGGTCAGGTCCTGGCGGACAATGGGCGCGTCGGGCGAGACCGCGACCTCGGCGGACGCGCCTTCGGTGGTGATGGCGTAGGTCCCGGCCAGGGCCGGGTGAAACGCGTATCGGCCCAGCGCGTCTGTCTCCACCGTCTGGTGGATGACGCCGCGGCGCTGGATGTGGATGGGCATGTCGGGGAGCGCGAGGCCCTCTTCATCCTGCACGACGCCCGAAATCTCATACTGGCCGGGCGGGGCGACGCCGGTGACGTCGATGACGTCCACGTCGCCCGGGGTGAGGGTGATGGCATGGGCCGCGGGCCCCCACCAGGGGATGAACAGGTCGTAGACGCCGGGCGCGGCGGTGAGTTCGAAACGCCCGGCGTCGTCGCTGACGTCCCGAGCCGCGATGCGCCCCTCCGCATCCCGCAATTCCAGGGCCACGCCCGCCAGGGGCGCGCCCGATTCATCGGTCACCACGCCGGTCACCGCGGCCGTCTCCTCGGGAGGCCGCAGCTCATGGCGGATTTTCGCGGGCGTGTCCTTGAGCAGTTGCACGATGGGCAACTGCCCATCCAGCCCGAATTGCAGATCCCACGCGTGGGTGTACCAGGACATCTGGTCCCAGGTGGGGTTGAAATCGCCCAGGGGGACCGAGGCCAGCAGCCAGGTGCAAACGGAGAAGTACCAGGGCGGGGCTTCATCTTGCAGGAATTCGACGATGCGCATTTGCCATTGGGCCTGGGTGGTGGGATTCACTTTGGCGTAGCGATTGTCGTCGCCCCAGCCCACCACAGGCCCGCCCTCGGTGCTGATGACGGGGATGTAGAATCCCAGGGTTTCGTAGATGTAGTGGCCGAACAGCTCCCAGGCCCGGAAGCAGGTGGCGTCGTCGAAGATGGTGTCGCC
>CAZDCN010000277.1:0-4322 GCA_964503945.1 uncultured Caldilineales bacterium | reverse complement strand
GCCCTGGGCGCGGGCGCTTCACCCCGGCCCGATGACATCGACCTGGCGCCCGCGGGCGTTCCCACCGGCTTCTATATCGCCAACAGCCAGTGGAACATGCTCGATCCCAACGCCTACAGCGGGGTGGGGGCATTCCAGTTCTGGAGCTGGTCCAGCCTGAACCCCGCCCCCGACCTCTATCGCTTCGACAAACTCGACGCCTACATCCAGGCGGCCCTGGACGCAGGCTACCAGTCCGTAGGCGTTTCCATCACCACCTACAACGGACGCACCGCCCAATACTACGACTGCACCGATGAGTTCAACCAGGGCTACGCCCAAACGCCCTACTTCGTGCGCTGGGGCCCGGACGGCGTCGAAGGCACCGCGGACGATCCGGTGGTCATCGCGGATGAACCCGACACGCGCGATTGCGACGGCGACGGCCAGCGCGATCCCTGGCTCCTGCCCAAATACACCGATCCCTACTACCTGCAACAGTATGAGAAATTCATCGACGCCATGGCCCAGCACATGCTCAATTCCCCCTACCGGAATCACATCGCCTGGGTGGGCATCGGCACGGGCAAGGATGGCGAAAACATCCCCGTCAACAACTCGGATGACGACTCCCTGCTCCGGGAAATCTCTGTGGATGACTGGGTGGACTTCGTCAAGAACGTCATCGACATGCATCGCGACGCGTTCGCCGCGGGCGCGAGCCAACCTCAAATTCCGTTGTTGACTCACAACGCGCCTTTCTACCGCGCGGCATGGGAGCGTCGGGAGATCGCCAGCTACGCCAATAGCAAAGGCGTGGGCGTCTCGGTCAACGGCATCACTTCCGACTTCGATCTCACCGAAGCCGGGGCCGCAGGCAATTACATCGGGATTTTCGACCAGATTCGTCTTTATGGGGACAATGTGCCGGTGGCCCTGGAAAGCTACGGCTACATGATGGCCAGCGAAAACGAATTCTACTGGGCCATGGCCCGCGCGGTGGACCTCAAACCCGATTTCGTCCGCCTCTCCTCTTTCTGGAACAATCCCGATCTGGACACCCCCACCACCCGCACCATCGCGGAATGGGCCGCGCGCTACATCGGCAAAGGCTTCGAAAGCGGGCAGACTCGCCCTCCCAGCGTCTGGTCTCGCATGCGCGAACACCGCGACCCCATCTATCTGCCCTATGTGGGCGGCGATCCCCTGCCCGCCAACTACTGGCCCACCATCGGCAACTACGAGTACTTCCTCACCCAGGATCACGAAGCCCCGGGCGGCGTCACCATCCCCATCACCGACGATCCCCGCTACCAGGCCAGCGACCACCGATTCGGCACCACCCAATACCCCGACGTTTCGGATAAGCCCTGGCACTACAACGAGGACGCCTACGACGCCACTCTGTATAGCGCGGGGCTTTATCACGTGGCCGATGTGATTTCGGGCCGGCAGGAAGTGCAAACCAACGTGGACCCCGGCTGGACAGCCCGGCGCAGCGACCAGGCCACGGGCAATTTCGGCTTCTTCTTCGATGTGGATGATCGCTATCTCTCGCCGCCCGCAAATATCAACCAGCCCCACGAAATCCGCATCACCGTCACCTATCTCGACCATGGCAACGACCGCTGGCGGCTGATGTATGACTCGGTGGACGGCGAAAAGGCCGCCACCCTGTACGCGGTCAGGGATTGGGACGTGCGTTCGGGGTTGGCCGTGGACGACGGCCTGCCCGGCGTCGGCGTCCTGCCCGATCCCAAGCCGACCTACGTGCAGAAGAGCAACACCAATCGCTGGAAAGTGGCCACCTTCTACATCACCGACGGCTATTTCGGTAACCGCCTGCCCGGCGGCAACGATTTCTACATCGACAGCCGCAGCGACGCAGGCACGCTGGATGGCGACGAATACATCCACCATGTGGACGTCCAGAGCCTGCGCGACATCCCTCAGATCACGCCCACCCCCACGCCGCCGGGCGCGACCCCCACCCCCACGCCCACGGCCACGCCGGGCGCGGGCGGCGGCAGCATCTCCGGCTACGTCTTCGAAAACCGCAATGGCGACCTCACCAAGGACCCCGACGAACCGGGCCTGCCCGGCGCGTTGCTCACCCTCTATCGGGTGAATCAGTACGGCGATCCCGTGGCCCAAGCCGTCAGCGACAATAACGGCTACTACCGCTTCGATAACCTCCCCGCAGACACCTACACCCTCTACGTCACCCCGCCCGCGGGGTGGGAGGCCATGCTCGGCAGCCGATACATCATCGTCAGCAATGGGCAGGAGGTGGACCATCAGGATTTCCCGGCCTACCGCGTCTCCGATCCCACGGCCACGCCCACCCCCACCCCCACGGCCACCCCCACCGGCGGACGCATCCACGGCGTCGTCTTTGACGACGCCAATGGCAACGGCGTGCAAGATTCCAGCGAATCGGGCATCCCCGACATCACCCTCACCCTGGAGACCGTCAGCGGCCAGCCCGTGGCGCAAACCACCACCAACGCGTTCGGGCAATACGCGTTCGACAACCTCGCGTCGCAAACCTATCATTTGCAACTCGTAGTCCCCGCGGGGTGGACCCCCACCACCGCCACCGAGTATTACGTGAATCCCGGCAACAGCACGATGGAGCGCAACTTCGGGCTGCAACCGCCCCCGCCCACCCCCACGCCCCAGCCCACTGGACGGCTCAGCGCCTTCGTCTGGAACGATCTGGACAAAGATGGGCGGCCCGACCAGGGCGAACCCCCCCTGGCGGGGGCCATCATCACCATCTACGACAGCACGGGGCAAACCGAGCTGGCCCGCAAATTCACCGAAGGCGACGGCTACGCCCGCTTCGACCTGCCCGCCCCCTCCGAATATGTCGTGATCATGACCCCGCCCTGGGGCATGGCGCCCAGCACCCCCACCGAATACAGCGTCGTCATCAATCAAAACGTCGAACTCGAAGTGCCCTTCGGCAGCTACGACACATCGAACAAGCTCTATCTTCCCCACATCATCCAACCTGGGCCATAAACCGCGCGATCCTCCTCCTTTCAGGGCGAGGCGCCATCCGTTTCCGATGGCGCTTTGCCCTTCTGTTTTTGTAGGGCGTGATGCGCCACAGGTATAATAATCAGTCTTTATCCTCACCCATCCCTCCACAATCCCCGCATGAAAAGACTCTCGGCTTCCTCACGCTTTCCCCAACCCGTTGCATGCCAACGCTTTTGCAGGATGATTCTGGCTGCGGGCGCTTTGGGCCTGCTCTCCCTGCTCCTGCTTACGCTGCTCCATACGCCCGTCCAGGCCCGACCCCGGGCCCAGGGCGACCTCATCGAAGTCCTCTCCTTCGAGGATACCACCTGCTACGCGTTGCGGTGGAATCCCGATGAGGAAGACCCGGTCCAGCACTGGTATCAGACCGCGGACATCGCCATCTCCATCCCCTACACCGGCGTCATCGAAGAAGCCACCCTGCTTTTGCGCAGCTCCAACGTGCGGGCCGGCGACGCAGCCCGGCACCCCATCTTCATCAACGGCGTGGACACGGGCTACGCCCCCCCGCCCGACGATGAACACACCTGCGCCAACACCAGCCCCGCGGCCATCCTCGAATATCCCCTGGATTTGAACCAGGTGCCCATCCATCCCGGCCTGAACATCGTGACCCTGACCGCGGCCAACACCACGGACAACTGGGGCGCGAACTACGTGGCCATTCGGGTGAAGGGGCGGGATATCAAGGGCGGTCGGTTTGTGGATATCCTCTTCCCGGGCGAGAACGGCGTCATGGTGGACGCGGTGGTGCTGGAGCCCTACGACTGGCAGCCCCATAGCCCCATGCTTCTCCTCTTCCACGGCTGGCGGGGCGAGCCCATCGACCCCTTCTTCACCGATTACGCGCCCGCGGCCCTGGAACAGGGCTGGATATCGGTCTCGCCCCGGCAGCGCGGGGAAAACGCGCTGGGCCCGGGCGGGCAGCCCCTGGCCTCCCTCACCAGCCAGCACGACGCCATCAAGCTGGTGGATTACATGCGCGCGCATTATCAGATCGACCCCGACAGGGTGTATGTGGGCGGGTTCAGCATGGGCGGCATGATGGCGGGCATGATGGCGGCCAAATATCCCGACACATTCGCGGCCGCGGTCACCCACATGGCCATCACCGATTTGCGCGACTGGTTTTATGAGGTGAGCGACTATCGCCAATCCCAGATCATCACCGAGACGGGGGGCGCGCCCTGGGAGATCCCCTTCGAATATGATCGCCGCAGTCCCAGGGAGATGGCTTCGAACCTGAAGACCGTGCCCATCGCCGTGGTGCACGGCATCTCCGACACGGTGGTGCC
>CAZDCN010000276.1:0-4339 GCA_964503945.1 uncultured Caldilineales bacterium | reverse complement strand
GGGCAATGTCGCGGAAGCGGGTGAGTTCGGGCGCTTGGGCGATGTATTCCAGGGTGTAGGGCAGGAAGATGCTGACGCTGCGCCCGTGGGGAATGTGGAAATTGCCGCCGAACGCGTGGCCCATGGCGTGGGCCAGGGAGGCCCAGGAGTTGATGAAGCCGAGGCCGCCCAGGGTGGCGGCGTTGGCCATGTGCTCTCGGGCCTCCATGTCGTGGGGATGCTCATAGGCCCGGGGCAGGTAGGTGAAGATGAGCTGGATGGCCTTGAGGCAGATGCCGTCGGTGAAGTCGTTGTGAAAGCTGGAGATGTAGCCTTCCACCGCGTGGGTGAGCGCGTCCAGGCCCGTGTCCGCGGTGATGCGCGGGGGCAGGTCCCTGGTCAGCTCTGGGTCCACGATGGCGAGGGTGGGCATGGTCTCCCGGGAGCCCAGGGCCAACTTGCGGCCATCGCGCTTGTCGGTGAGGACGGTGGCCCAGGTGGCCTCGGAGCCGGTACCCGCGGTGGTGGGGATGGCGATGAGCCTGGCCTTTCGCCCGATGTTCAGCTCGATCATGGGGCTGATCTCATCGGGCTGGAGATCGGGCCGCTCGTAGAGCACCCACATGGCCTTGGCCGCGTCGATGCTGGAGCCGCCGCCCAGGCCCACGATCCAGTCGGGCTCGAATGCTTGCATGATCTCTGCCCCCTGCTGGACGGTCTGCAGGGAGGGTTCGGGCTCTACGTCGGTGAACGCGGCCACTTCCATGCCCGCGTTGCGCAAATGCCCGGCGATTTTTTCGGTGAAACCCAGCTCATTCAGCACCGGGTCGGTGACGATGAACGCGCGCGAGCCTTGCACCTGTTCCAGTTCGCTCAGCGCGTCCTCGCCGTAAATGATGGTGGGCGCGTCGAAGTACCACATGATGGGCCTCCCTTTAGGATTCGTCGGGATAGACCACGGGGATGGAAGCCGCCGCGTTCACCAGATCCAGGGTGGCTTTCACCGAACGCATGATCTTGCCCAGGTTGCCCTTGAGCTTAAGTTTGCGGCTGACCAGGGCGCGGATGGGGTCCAGTTTCTTGCTGAAGATCTGCTTATAGACCGAGATGTCGCCCTCGATGACAAATTCGGGCGTTTTTTCGCTCATATCCTCCACTACATAAGCGTCTCGACATTCTCCGTGCCACAGGTCCAGGTACATGACGAAGGGTTTTTCCAGGCCCTTGCCCTTGACGATGAAATAGAAGTCGCCCTCCCATTTGGCGGCCGATTTCTTGTACGCTTCGCTGGCGTTGAGCGCGTCCTTGAACGCAGCCACCCATTCGGCGGATGGGAAGAGAATTGCCATGTTACACCTCCGATTTGGTGAATTGGTGATGATCGGATCGAGTTGTGACGCAATGCGTTAGCTTAAGTATATGACTTCCTGGGTGAAAGGTCAAACGCCGCGAGGGTTGATCCACGTCTTTTGGCGAGGGATAATGTGACAAATCCATCCATCGATTGTCATACCTGACGAAAAGCGGGCGTGCTCTCATCACATCCATTCCTCGACATCGCACATCGCGCTAACCCCGTCTTCTTCAGGCAACATGCTCGGATTAACCACCGTGATCGATTCAACGGAAATCAGTCTGGAAACGTCCGTAGAGGCTTCCCCGCCAACGATGGACTTGACCCACGAGGTGGTGGAGCTGTTCGACGCCTATCATCGGGCCATCTTTGGGTATCTTTATCGGATGGTGGACGCGGATCGCGATTTGGCGGAGGAGTTGACGCAAGAAACCTTCCTCAAGGTTTTCCAGGCCCGAGAGCAATTGCCTCACATTCGCAACCGTCGTGCCTGGCTCTACCGCATCGCCACCAACCTGGCCCTCAATGTCCAAAAACGTCGCCGCCGCTTTCGTTGGTTACCCTGGATACGAGGGCAAGACGCGCAGGAGACGAGGGATGGGTTAGCGAACGCCGAACTGCGGGTGGATCTGGAGCAGGCGTTGGGGAAACTATCGCCTTCGTTACGGGCGCCCCTTTTGCTTAGCGCCGTGCAGGGGCTGAGCTCCCGAGAGATCGCCGAGGCGTTGCATATCTCCGAGGGCGCGGTGCGAACCCGCTTGTATCGGGCCCGCGAGCAGCTCCGCCTAGTCTTTCAGGATGAGGTGTGACCATGTTTCGACATAAGCAGATACGAAAAGCGCTGGCATGTTACGCACATCTACCCAAGAGCGAACGATCGGTCATCGATGAGCATGTGCCATCGTGCGAGGATTGCAGACAGCGGTTGCGCGCCTATCAGGCCATGGACGAAGCCCTGGCGGCGTTGCCCTCGCCAGCGCTCTCGCCCGGATTCCGCGCCCGCTTTTTGGCGCAAATGCATGCGCTCGAAGTTCAGGAGCAACCTGCCGGGGCTCGGGCTTCGCGTGTCATTTTGGGGCGCAGCATGGCTTTGGCCGGGCTCGCGGGGGCTGTGCTCCTGTTCTGGGTTGTCCTGCATTGGATGGGGGTGGAATCCATGTCTGGACCAGGCAGGACGGTCTCATCGCCCGAGCCGCTGCCTCCACCGGGCGTCATGGCGGCTTCGCCTGAGGTGGATGGCGTTTTGCAGGCGATTCCCTTCCGCTTCGACATGGCCTGGTGCGATTATTCGCCTTACGACTGGAATCGAGAGGGAATCCTCGACCTGCACGTGGATCGGGTGTTGATCTCGTTACAGAATTGGGACGCTTACCAACGTTGGCGCATCGAAGGACGCTATCGTTCTCTGGCCGGGGATTTCCAGCTCTCCCTTTCACCTGATTTTTCCCAACGGAATTACGTGACCATCATCACGGAGGGGAACGCCTTATTGCAAGAAGGAGAGGGGGAGTTTGTTCTGGATGGTCGCGTCAACCAGGGAAAGGCCGCCATGCCCACCTCCTTCACCCTCTTGGTCATGGATCGGGAATCCAATACCCGGATGGCAGCGGCATCCTGCCCCCTTCGCCTGGCTCCATCCAACGGTCCTACGCCCACGCCCCGCCCCTCACCCTCTGGTGTGACCGGGGGATGGCGTCGCGATTTCGCAAAACGTGAGCGAGAACGAGCCATGCACTATGCGCCCGCGGTGCGGGATTGGATTGCCCAGCGCACCTGGTTCACCCTGCCCGCTACTATCCCCTGGGATTATCATCAACCCATGCGGAACGCCTTTGGCACGCCCCAGATGGGCCAGGTCACCTTTGTCTATCTGGCGGACCGTCTGTTGCCGGGCCTGGAGGAATGGCGATTGACGTTGTATTGGCGGCAGGGCATGCCTTCCGAGTGGGAGCGAACCCGCCAGTTCCCCAGCGAATTCGTCCAGGCTATTTCCCAAAGGGGCCTTCCGCGTAGCTTTTCAGGTGATTTCGTGTGGGAAGGCGCGATCGAGATGGATGGTTGGATGGCCAAACAGTGGCGGCGTCGCCTGTTGGCGCGGGCGGATGAGCGATGGGTGCTCTGGTATGATGGCCATGCCAATCTCACATACGCTCTTTCCATGGACTATCGCGACGAAAACGCGTTTCACGCTTTACTACAAGACTTTCACGCGAAAAATCCTGATGAGGTTTCCGCTGTGCAGCGGGCGGTCATATCGTGGACTGAATCCTCTCTCACCTGGATCCCTCCCTGGCTTACTCAGGACATGAACGATCTATCCTTCCTGTTCGATCCAACCCAATGCGTCAACCCAAAGGATCACGCCGAACCGCCCATCAATCTGAGTCTCACCCGTGTGGCGGTGAGTGACGCGAGGGATGATGTGCTGCGTTGGGTGGTGGAAGGAGATTACGATCTTGCCGCGAATGGGATGCAGGTGATATTGAGTTTTTATCCCGCGGGGGATGCGCTAGGCCGGGGAGGCATGTTAGCGCCCTTCCGCACCTCGGTGATACGCACAGGCATTGGGCTCTTACCCGAATATCGTCACTTCGCCATGCTGACCGAGATGCAGCCTCTCGATGGCGGCTACTTGCCGCAGCGCATGATCCTAGCGATCCAAACCCGCCCCAATGAGCCCGGCTGGCAATGCCCGGTGGAAATCGAACACTCGGAATAAAGCGGCAGTCAAGGGCTCGCTAGGGGGATTCCAGCGAGCTCTTGACTTTTTACCTGAACACTGCTTCGTAAATAGACGTTGGCGTCGTTGGCGGAGACCTTCTCATAGCCAGCGTTGGCCGAGGGCTCAACGACGTCATGCGTAAAACGTAAAACGTGAGGCGCTTACGCATGACGCATGACGAAATTGGCCGCCCGCGCCAGGTGGGCCTGCACATTTTCATCCTTATTGGGTAACTGCTTACGTCTGGGTTCATCTCGTCGAACCCAACATGACGCCGATGGCGA
>CAZDCN010000275.1:0-4347 GCA_964503945.1 uncultured Caldilineales bacterium | reverse complement strand
TTTACAAATTATCCGTGTTTTTCCGTGTTCATCCGTGTTCTTTTTATTTTCAAAGTAGTTACTTCTCTTTTCAAAAACAGTTGACGAATAGGCCTGAAAATGCTAAACTGAGTCAAGGTTCATTGCTGAACCCATCGAAAATTCATACCATGCTGGATGACGCGTGCGAGAGAGCGTCATGGGATGAACAATGATTAAAGATTAAAGAAAGGATAGGGAACTTCATCCATCGCCTCTTTAATCTTTAGCTTTCCATCATTCCGTGACCGCCGAAGGGGCAAGCGGAGCCGGGTTGCCGGAGCCCGGCCCGACAATCTCTCAGGCAAAAGGATCGCACGCTGACAGCACTCTGGAGAGCGAGGCTGCATGGTTGCAGCTTCCACCGACGGGGAAAGCCTTACGGCCAAACTCTCAGGCGCCAGGACAGAGTGATTTCCGGTCTCCCAATCGACGCGCCCCGCGGGGCGCTCCACCTGGCAACCGGAGGCGAACAATGTCAGAACTCAAGCGGACAGCCCTCTACGACGTGCACGTCGCTATGGGCGCGCGCATGGTGCCTTTCGCGGGCTATGAGATGCCCGTGCAGTATCCCACCGGGCCCATGACCGAACACCATGCCGTGCGCCACGCGGCCGGGCTCTTCGATATCGACCACATGGGGCAATTGAAGCTGGTCGGGCCCGACGCGGAGGCCTTTTTGCAGTATGTGCAGCCGCGGGATGTGAGTCAGATGAAGGTGTGGGACGCCGAATACAGCTATTTGTGCTACAACGATGGGACCTTTGTAGACGATATCTTCATCTACCGCCTGCCCGACGATGAGTGGATGATCGTCATCAACGCGGCCAATCGGGAAAAGGACCTTTTCTGGCTGGATACCCACATCGTGGGCTTCGACGCGGATATCATCGACATCTCAGACCCCACGTACATGCTGGCCCTGCAGGGGCCCAAGGCCCAGGCCATCCTGCAAAAACTCGCCGACTACGATCTCGATCAGGTGGCCTTCCACACCGCGGCCCGCATCCAGGTGGGCGGCATCGAAACCCTCATCGGGGCCACGGGCTACACCGGCGAATATGGCTATGAGCTCTTCTTCCCCGAGGAGAAAGCCATCGCCATGTGGGAGATGCTGCTGGAAGCGGGGAAGGAGGAGGGCCTGCTGGCCTGCGGTCTGGCCGCCCGCGACTCGCTGCGCTTCGAAGCCTGCCTCCCCCTCTACGGCCACGAGATCCACGCGGCGGTGGAGCCCATCGGCGCCCGCCTGGGCTGGGTGTGCGATTGGGATAAAGGCCCGTGGATCGGGCGCAACGCCGTGTTGAAAACCAAGCTGGAAAAGCCCAAGATGCTGTTGGTGGGCCTGGAAATGGTGGATAAGGGCGTGCCCCGCCAGGGCTACGAAGTCGCCAAGGATGGGCAGGTTATCGGCTGGGTGACCACGGGCATGAAATCCCCCACCCTGGGCAAATTCCTGGCCCTGGCCTACGTGCCACGCGGCTACAACAAATTCGGCACGGAACTCGAGGTCATCATCCGCGGCAAGCCCAAGAAAGCCGTGGTGGTGCGTCGCCCCTTCTACATCCCCGCCTACCGACGATAAGGCAGTTATTAGGATAGCTGCATGGAGTATCGCAAGTTCACTATTTTTATCTCGTCAAACGTCAAACGTCATTATTGGATAACATGACGTTTGTTGGAGAACGTCTTTTGACGTTTGACGCACGACGTTGGATGAACTCATATTGGATATGCCGGCAACTTCGCTGTTCTCCGAAAATTTAGCCACTAATCTCAACCCAAAAGGAGCATTCCCCATGACCCTGAAATACGATCCCAACCTGAAGTACGCCAAGACCGATGAATGGGCCCGTGTCGAGGGTGACATCGTCGTCGTAGGCATCAGCGACTATGCCCAGGACGCGCTTTCCGACATCGTCTACGTGGAACTGCCCGAAGTGGGCGCGCAAGTCAGCGCCGGCGAAGTGGTGGGCGCGGTGGAATCGGTGAAAGCTGCTGCCGACATCATGAGCCCCGTCTCCGGCGAGATCGTCGAAGTGAACGAAGCCCTGGAAGACGCGCCCGAGATCATCAACGAAGACCCCTACGGCGCCTGGATCTTCAAAGTAAAGGCCAGCGACCTTTCCGAACTGGATGCGCTCATGACCGCCGAGGAGTACGAAGCCTATAACGCCACCAGGGAGCATTGAGATGCGATACATTCCCATTACCGATGACGACCGTCGGGCCATGATGGAAGCCATCGGCATCGAAAGCATCGACGAACTCTTCGCCGATGTCCCTGCCGACTTCCGTTACCCCGACCTGGAGCTGCCCGCGCCCCCCACCGAGATGGAGATCATGCGGGAGCTGGATATGATGGCCGCGGAGAACGCGAATCTTCGCGAATTCGCCAGCTTTTTAGGCGCGGGAGCCTACAACCACTTCGTCCCCGCCATCGTAGACACGGTGATCAGCCGGGGCGAATTCTACACCGCCTACACGCCCTACCAGCCGGAAATCAGCCAGGGCACCCTCCAGGCCGCGTTCGAATACCAGAGCATGGTCGCGGCGCTCACAGGCATGGAAGTGGTCAACGCCTCCCATTACGATGGCTCCACCGCCGTGGCCGAAGCCGCGATCATGGCCGTGAACATCCAGCGCCACAAGCGCCGCACCATCGTTGTCTCCCCCACCCTCCATCCTCAATACCGCCAGGTGTTGCGCACCTATGTGCAGGGCATGGACATGAAAGTCATCGGGGACGAGACCCACGACAATGACTTCCACGCCCTCATAGAACTGTGTGACGACGACACCGCCCTGGTCATCGTGCAGAACCCCGACTTTTTGGGCCAACTCCACACCCCTCAGGAAATGCAGGACCTGGCCGACGCGGTGCACGCCAAAGGCGCGCTGTTGGCCGTTTCCACCGATCCCATCGCCCTGGGCATCCTCAAACCGCCCGGGGAATACGATGCGGATATCGTCACCGCCGAAGGGCAGGTGCTAGGCAACAGCCTCAGCTTCGGCGGCCCCTACCTGGGCATCTTTGCCTTCCGCATGAAACATGTGCGCAAAAGCTCGGGCCGGTTGGTGGGTGAAACCGTGGATGTGGACGGCAAGCGCGGGTACGTGCTCACCCTTTCTACCCGGGAACAGCACATCCGACGGGAAAAAGCCACCAGCAACATTTGCTCCAACCAGGCCCTGAACGCCCTGGCCGCGGCCGCCTATCTAGCCGCCATGGGCAAGCATGGTCTGCGCAAGGTCGCAGAGCTGAGCTGGCACAAGGCCCACTACGCGGCCCAACAGATCGCTCAACTGGATGGTTACGACGTGCTGAGCGACAAGCCCTTCTTCAAGGAATTCGTGGTGACTTGCCCCCGGCCCGTGACCGAGATCAACCGCTATCTGTTGGAGGAATACGGCATCATCGGCGGCTACGATCTGAGCCAGGACTATCCCCATCTGGGGAACGCCATGCTGCTATGCGTGACCGAAATGAACACCCGCGAGGAGATTGACGACCTGGTGACCGCCCTGGGCGAGGCCGCCAACCCGCCCATTGTGCTCAACCTGGAGGCAGCCCAATGACATTCGACGATTACATCTACGACCTCAGTTCGCCGGGCCGCACGGGCGTGGACTTGCCCCAGCCCGATGTGCCCGAAACCCCCATCCCTGAGGAATTCCTGCGGGATGACCTCCCCCTGCCCGAGCTCAGCCTCCCTCAGGTCACCCGTCACTACCTGCGCCTCAGCCAGAAGAACTACGCGGTGGACAAGGGCTTCTACCCCCTGGGCTCCTGCACCATGAAATATAACCCCAAGGTGAATGAATGGGCCGCGCGGCTGCCCGGCTTCGCCAACATCCATCCCCTGCAAGACCCGCACACCGTGCAGGGTGCCATGGGGCTCATGTATGAGCTGCAGGCCATGATCGGCGAAATCGCGGGCTTCGACGCGGTGTCGTTGCAGCCCGCGGCCGGCGCGCACGGCGAATTCACGGGCGTGCTCATCATGCGGGCCGCACAACTAGCCCGCGGCGAAACCCAACGCCACAAAGTCCTGGTCCCCGACTCGGCCCACGGCACGAATCCCGCCAGCACCAGCATGGCCGGGTTCACCGCGGTGCAGATCCCCAGCGACAAAGACGGCAACGTGGACATCGAGGCCCTGAAAGCCGCGCTGGATGACGAAGTCATCGGGATCATGATCACCAACCCCAACACCCTGGGCCTGTTCGAATCTCACATCGTGGAGGTGTGCGAGTTGGTGCATGAGGCCGGAGGGCTGGTCTATGGCGACGGCGCCAACCTCAACGCCATCATGGGCGTCGTCCGCCCCG
>CAZDCN010000274.1:0-4357 GCA_964503945.1 uncultured Caldilineales bacterium | reverse complement strand
GAACCCGCGATGGAGGTTTTGCAGACCTCTGCCTTAACCACTTGGCTACGTCGCCCTGCATGTTTATTTTACGCTGAACATGGGGCGGTTGTCAACATCGGCAACTGATCCGTAAATAGCTTTGGAGAACGCAGCTAGCGCTGATGAAACGCGGATAAACGCAGATGAAAGAAAGAACAGAAGCGACGCCCGGAGCTGAAGCTCCGGGCTACGAAACGATGTCGGGTAAACCCGGCTTTTGGCGGGGCATGGTTGCCAGCCCGCAGGTTCATCTGGGGATGGATTCGCCAGCGTCGCGTCAGCCGTAGACTTTCGAGGTCTGCGAGACCTCGAAAGTCTGAAAGTCGTGCGCATCAACGGCGGCTTCGCCGTTCCATCGGCTCATGCAAAAGACCTCGCAGGTTTGGGCAAACCTGCGAGGTCTTCCGAAAGCGCTTACTGAGGCGGTTGCTGCGCCTGCGATTGCAACAGGCTCAGATACTGATTGGCCTGTTGCTGGAGATCAGGAGGCAGGGGCGGGATCATGTCCGTGGTCAGATTTTTCTCGATGTCCGCCGCGGCGATCTGGGCATCAAGCCAATCTTTGAACGCTTGCTGACGGCGATTTTGCAGCTCCTGCTCATCCACAGGATGTTCGGGGTCCTTTTCCTCCACTCGGATGATAGCGTAACCATCGTTGACCTTGACGGGACCGCCGATCTGGCCCGGTTCCAGGGAGAACGCGACCTCATCAAAGGCCTCGCCCATCTGGCCTCGGAAGACCCAGCCCAGATCGCCGCCCTTGTCGGCGGTGGCGGGATCATCAGAGACCTCTTTGGCCACGTCGGCGAAATCTTCACCCGCTTCCAGTCGGGCCTTTACCTCTTCGGCCTCCTTCAAAGCCTCCTCATCGGCCTTGGCCACAGCCTCTTCGGTAGGCGTCTTGTCCACCCGCACCAGGATGTGACGGGCGCAGACCTGCTCCTCATCGGGCTTCGTGTCATACACCTGGATAATGTGGTAGCCAAAATCGGTCTTCACCGGCTGGCTGACCTCGCCCTTTTCCAACGAAAACGCGGCCTCCTCGAACTCGGGCACCATCTGGCCCTTGCCGAAACAGCCGAGATCGCCGCCGTTGGCCGCGCTGCCGGGGTCCTCCGACACCTCTTTGGCCACCTCGGCGAAGTCCTCGCCATCCACGGTGATGCGTTTGCGCGCCTTCATGATTTTGTTCAGGGCGTCCGCCTCGCGCTTGGCGATAGGCGCCTCGGGCTCGGGCTTGATGAGGATATAGCTGACCTTCACCGCCTCCTCGGTGGCGTCGAAAGTCAGCGGCGCGTTTTCCATCAGCCTGTTGCGCATGAGATAGGTGGCGAAGAGGTTTCGAAACTCCTCTTCGGTGAGGCTGCCGTTATCGGTCAATCGTTGCACATAATCGTTGTATCGCTGATTGAATTCATCTTCCGTGATGGTGGTGGTGTTTGTGATGGCGTCGCTGGCCCCGGCCTGCGCCTGAGCGGCTTCCCGATCATAGCCGAACTGTTTTTCAATCTCGGCCTGGACCTCTTCGGGCGTGACCGTGGCGTTGTATTCCTGGGCCAACTGCCCGACCATCACATCCTCGATCATCCTATCCAGCACGGTAAATCCGAAGATCTCGGGCGCGGCCAGATCGCTGACCATGGGCTGGATGGAGGAGAGGAAGGGGTTGGGCCCGCCGTTGGCAAACTGCTCTCCGAACTGGATGTATTGGTCGATGCGGGATACCAGATTGTCCTGTTCGAAGCGGAGACGACGTCGGAACGCGTCTTGAGGGATCTTTTCGCCATTGACCACGGCCACCGGTTTGTTGGGCTTGATCACATATTCGTTGATCGCGCCGGCGGCCAGAAGCAGGAGCACGACGCCCAGCACCGCGCTTAATGCGATGATGATTCGCCGTTGGGTCTCTTGCTCTTTGCGACGGCGGCTGGCGTAACGCCGGGGCTGATCATGCTTGAGCGCCTCGGGCTTCTTCTCTTTGGTCTTCTTTGCCATGGATTGCCTCGATAAAAGAATGGGGATGAAACAAAGCAAGGCATAGGAAATCGCTCCTATGCCTCACTCGCACTGCCAATTTAGACGTTGTCGGGATGGCTATTGTTCCGCATCCGACCGTCGCCCGCGGGACTCAGGAACCGTAGCGTCGGATGTGCTCGGCGGTGTAGGGCAAGAGCGCCAGGAAACGGGCCCGCTTGATGGCCTTGGCCAGACGACGCTGGTGTTTGGCGCACACGCCCGTGCGGCGGCGGCTCAGCATCTTGCCATAGGGGCTGATGTAGGGCAGCAGCAATTCGGGCTTCTTGTAGTCGATGTAATCGACCTTCTCGACGCAGAACTGGCACACTTTGACCCGCCGTCCCCGGGTTTGGCGACGCATGGGGGCCTGGCGGGGGCGCAGGGGCGCGGGCTTCGCAGCCGGCGCGGGCTTGGTTTCAGGTGCTGGAGTAGTCTGCTGGGTGGTTTCTTCAGCCATGATGGATAGTTTCCTCAAAAATTTCGAGTGGATCGTCAGATGTGGGGAATTCAGAAGGGCAGATCGGGCCCATCATCCTCGCTTTCGTCGTAGCTGGACGATTCGTTGCGACTACGGTTGTCCAGGATCAACATCTCATTGGCCACCAGTTCGGTGCGATAATGCCGACAACCCTTGTCATCCTCCCAATGGCGAGTCTGCAGATGGCCTTCCACATACACGCGAGAGCCTTTGCGCAGAAACTGATTGCAGATCTCAGCAAGATTGTTCCAGGCCACGACGTTGAACCATTCGGTGGCTTCACGACGCTCGCCATCCGAAGTCACCCAGGAGCGGCTGGTGGCCACGCTGAAAGTGGTGATGGGCTTGCCGCTGGAGGTGTAGCGCATTTCAGGATCGCGTCCCAGATTGCCAATGATAATGACTTTGTTCAGGCTCCGAGTCATCGCTCACTTCCTCACAAAAACGTGCGCTTTGAAAAGGGACGATTGTGATTGCAGGATCGGGTTACAGGTCTTGCTTACGCACCACGAGCTGGCGCATGATGTCCTCATGGATGCCCATGGCCCGCGTCAACTCAGCCACTTTGGAGCCATCCAGCTTGAAGTCATACTGGATGTAGGTGGCTTCCAATTCCTTTTGAATGGGATACGCCAGCTTCCGCCGTCCCCAGGGAATGACCGTGATGTCCTCCCCGCCCAGGGATGCAATGCGGTCCTGCAGCCATTGCGAGACCTGTTCGACGCCCTCTTCATCCAGACGCGGATGAAGGAGGGTCACCATTTCGTACTCTGTCAGCATAGGTTTTCTCCTTTTCTGTGGATTGGCAGTCATCGGTCAACTCATGGAGAGGGCCGATGACAGAAAAGATTTTAGACAACCGGTCTATTATGCCACAGGCACCGAGCCTGAACCAAATTTCGAGGAGAATTTCATAGTCCGTCCCCATGTTCCGTCCCGAACGAAACATGAGAACAGGGAGCCAGCCGATGACTCCCTGCTCGAAAAGTCGGGGCGAGAGGACTTGAACCTCCGACCTCACGGACCCGAACCGTGCGCGCTACCGGACTGCGCTACGCCCCGACGCCAAAACTTATTATACCTGACCCACGGAGCATTTCGCAACCTCACGGGCGTTTCCCGCTCGCCGCTACGCAGCGGACGCGGTGGCTTCAGAGATCGCGTCCGCCCGCAAAGAGAGGATCGCGGCCAGGCCGAGGAGGTAGATGCCCACGGCCAGGGCCATCACCAGGGAAAAGCCAATGGTCTGGGCCAGCATCACCGACAGGATGGAGCCCACCACCGAGGCGAAGCCGTTGACGCCCCAGGCCCAGGGCGTGAGAGGCCGGTTCACCTGGGAGACCAAACGGAAGCCCAGGGGGAAAGGCATGCCCATGAGCAGGCCCAGGGGCGCGATGAGCGCCGTGGCGAAGAGGATGCGGGCAGGCGTGCTCCATCCCAGCCCCCATTGCAGCACCGGCGGCAACAGGAAGATGTAAATGACCATGAGCAGGGCCAGGGCCGGGATCACCCAGCGCAACGCCCGCCGCGGGTCCGTTCCCGCCGGGGCCAGCCGGTTGGAAAGGAAGCTGCCCACGCCGCTGAAAATGAGCAGGGAGAAGAGCACCACCGACAGGGCGAAGGTGGGATGCCCCAGGAAGAGAATCAGCCGTTGCATGAGGCCGATCTCGATAAAGATGAAGCCCATGCCCAGCGCCAGGAAATAGATGAGAAATCGCTTCGTGCCCTGAACGCCCAGCCCCTCGCGGCGGAAGCGCCACAAAGGCCAGAGGCTCAGCGCGGTGGAAAGGATCAGCGCCTGGATGAGCAACACCATCAGGGTGAGCTTGCCGCTGCGGAAGG
>CAZDCN010000273.1:0-4372 GCA_964503945.1 uncultured Caldilineales bacterium | reverse complement strand
TGGTCCAGGGCCTGCATCCCCGCCTGGAATTGCACCGCGGCCATGACATGCCGCAGCCAATAGGCCGCGTCGGGCGTCTGCCCCGGCTCGAAAATCTGGCCGGTGACGTTGGAGACCAGCCGGATGGTCGGGGGATGGTATTGGATGGTGCGGGCCACGGCCTCGAATTCGTCCAGCATGGGGGTCATCAGGGGCGAATGGAAGGCGTGGGAGACGCGAAGCCGTCGCACCCGCACGCCTTGGGCCTCGAACTGAGAAGCCACCCGGTCCACCAGCTCCTTGCGGCCCGAAATGACCGTATTGCGGGGCCCGTTGACCCCGGCCACGGCCAGGCCGTCGGCGAAGGGCGCGACCGCGGGCGCGACCTCATCCACCGGCGCGAAGATGGCGGCCATGGCTCCCTCGCCCCGGGGCAGGGCCTGCATCAGCCGTCCCCGGGCCGCGATGAGCTTCAACCCGTCCTCCAGGCTCATCACCCTGGCCACGGTGGCGGCCACATACTCGCCCACGCTATGGCCCAGCACGAAATCGGGCTTCAGACCCCAGCTTTGCCACAGCGCAGCCAGGGCGTATTCCACGGCGAAGAGCGCGGGCTGGGTGTAGGCCGTCTCGTGAATGCGGGCGTCGTCGGGGGCGTTGGGGAAGAGGAAATCGAACAGGGGAACGTCGAGATGGGCGTCCAGAATGGCGGCGCAGCGATCCAGCGCTTTTTTGAACACCGGCTCGGTTTCATAAAGCCGCCGCCCCATGCCCGGATATTGCGCACCCTGGCCCGTGAACAGCCAGGCCATCTTGCGGCGCTCGCCCCGGCGCACCCGACCCCGTTTCACACCCTGAGCCGCCTGCCCCTGGGCGGCGATGGTCAACCGGGCTTTCATCTCCGCCCGGTCCAGGGCGCTGACGGCCAGGCGCAGTTCCAGGGCGGACCGGCCCGTGGCCGCGTTGTAGGTGATGTCGGCCAGAGAGAGGTCGGGGCGCTCCTCCAGGAAGCGGGCGTAGGCCGCGGCCAGGTCTTTGAGCGCGGCCTCATCCCGGGCGGAGAGCGCCAGCACATGGCCGGGACGCTCCTCGTGGCGCGGGGGCTGGGCTTCGGGCGCTTCACCCAGCACGATGTGGGCGTTGGCGCCTCCAAAGCCAAAAGAGCTCACCCCCGCGTAGCGGGGTTTGGCCCCGCGCGGCCAGGGCACGCGCGTCGTGGGGATGGCCAGGGGCAGTTCATCGATGGGGATGTGGGGATTGATCTGTCGGAAGTGGAGATGGGGCGGGATGGTTTCGTAGTGCAGGGCCAGCGCGGTTTTGATCACGCCGGCAATGCCCGCGGCCGATTCCAGATGCCCGATGTTCGTTTTCACCGACCCCACCCACACGGGATGCTCGGGCGAGCGACCGGCCAGGACCTCGCCTAAGGCCCGGGCCTCGATGGGATCGCCCAGGTTCGTGCCCGTGCCGTGGGCTTCGATGTAGTCTGCATCTTGGGGTTTGAGACCGGCCGCGGCCCACGCCTCGCGGATGACCGCCTTCTGCGCGTGGGCGTTGGGCGCGGTGAGGCCGTTGCTGGCCCCATCCTGGTTCACCGCGGACCCGCGGATCACCGCCCAGATGGCGTCGCCATCCCGCAGCGCGTCCTCCAGGCGCTTGAGCACGATCACGCCCACGCCCTCGCCCCGCACATAGCCATCGGCCGAGGCGTCGAAGGTCTTGCACCGGCCCTCGGGCGAGAGCATTCCCGCTTGAGAGAAGGTGATGGTGGGTTCGGGGGAGAGCATGAGGTTGACGCCCCCGGCCAGGGCCAGGTCGCTCTCCCCGGTCTGCAAGCTGCGCACGGCCAGATGCACGGTGACCAGGGAGGAGGAGCAGGCGGTGTCGATGGACATGCTGGGCCCGCGGGCGTCCAGCAGGTAGGAAAGGCGGTTGGCCACGATGCTGAACGCGTTGCCCGTGCCCATGTACGCGTCGATGATGCTGAGGTCGTTGGCCCGCCCCATGACCCGGGTGTAGTCGAAGTTGGAGACGCCCATGAACACGCCCACCTTTTCCCCGGCCAGGCTCTCGGCCGGGATGCCCGCATCCTCCAGGGCCTCCCACGCGGTCTCCAGCACCAACCGCTGTTGCGGGTCCATGCGCTCGGCCTCCCGCGGGGAGATGCCGAAGAAGGGCGCGTCGAAGCGGTCCACCTCGGGCATGAAGCCGCCCCAGCGGGTGGTCATCTTGCCGGGCCCGCCCTCAGGGTCGTAGAACGCGTCCACGTCCCAGCGGTCGGGCGGAACTTCGCTGATGGCATCCACGCCCTCATCCAACATGCGCCAGAAGGCCTGAGGCCCGCGGCCTCGCATTCCGGGCATGCGCACGCCGATGCCCACGATGGCGATGGGCGACGCGGGCTGGGGCCGAGCCTGGGCCGCGCGGGCCTGTTCCAGCTCTTTCTCCAGTTTCTGGATTTTGATCAGGGCTTTTTTGAGGAGGGCGGTTTTGTCGGTCATGGGGGATGTCCCGGGGTTTAGATCGGGGAACGTTTGGATGCGATGGCGGGCGCCAGGCTGGCGCAAGATGGCGTAACACGTGATGCGTAATGCGTAAAAATCATCGAAAACCCCTTACGCATTACGTTTTACGCATCACGTTTTACGCATTACGTGCTTACGCTCCAATCAATCCTCATCTTCCAAATCCTCCAACTTCTCCATCAACAACGCTTCCAGCTCTTCGTCGGAGAGGTCGTCCAGGTCGGGGAAGTCGGGTTCAGGGGATGAGACGGGTTCAGGGGAAACAGGTTCCGGTTCGGGCTTCTGACCATCGAATTGGAACACGTCGCGCAGGAGATAGCCTGCGATGGCGTCGATGGTGGGGTATTCGAAGGCGATGGTGGCGGGCAGATTGCGGCCCGTGGCCTGATCCAGCGCGTTTTTCAGCTCCACGGCCATGAGGCTGTCCATGCCCATCTCGCTGAGCGCGGCGTAGGGGTCCACCTGGTCGGGGGAGCCAAGCCCCAGGATGCGCTGCACCTGGGTTTGCAGATAGGCCACCACCGCGTCGTGGCGGTCTTCGGGCAGGAGATCGCCCAGCTCTTCCACCAGTTTGGCGGCCTGGGGAGCAGCCTGAGGCGCCTGGGACGGTGCGAAATCGGCCAGCAGGGGCGGCGTCTGGGGGAAGCCCGCCAGGAAACGAGGCCAATCCACGGAAATGACCGCGGCCTGCGCGGGCGCGCCTGTGGTCAGGAGCGCATCCAGGGCCTGCAGGCCCAGTTCGGGGGGGATGGGCCACAAGCCGCGGTTTGAACGGGCGTCCTGGCCCGCGCGGGCGGCCATGCCTGCGTCGGCCCACGGGCCCCAATTGATGCTGAGGCCGGGCAGGCCGTCGCTCCGCCGCTGATGAGCCAACGCGTCCAGATAGGCGTTGCCCGCGGCGTAGTTGCTCTGGCCGGGCGAGCCCAGCAGGGAGGCGATGGAGGAATAGAGGATGAAAAAGTCCAGGGGTTGGTCGGAGGTCAGGCGGTGAAGATGCGCCGCAGCTGCGATTTTGGGGGCCAGCACGGTCTGGAAGCGATCCCAGCTCTGTTCCAGGAGCACGCCATCATCCAGCACGCCCGCGGCGTGGATGACGCCCCGCAACGGCAGTCCGGTTTCGGTCAGCAGCGTCTGCAAAGCCGCCTCCAGGGCTTCGGCCTGGGAGGCGTCGGCCTGGAGAGCGAGGACGCGGGTCCCTCGGGCCTCCAGCTCCGGTATCCAGGCCCGGGCCGCGTCATCGGGCTCCCGGCGGCTCATGAGCCCCACCGCGCCCGCGCCCTTCTCCACCAGCCATTGGGCGGTGAGACGGCCCAGCGCGCCCAGTCCGCCCGTGATGAGATAGGCCCCATCCGCGCGGATGGGAATGGGCGCGGCCTCGTCCGGGCTGTCGGTCTCGGCTTCGGGCAGGGTGAGCACGATCTTGCCGATGTGTTTGGCCATGGCCATGAACCGGAACGCGGCCTCGGCCTGTTCCAGGGGATAGTCGGTGCGATGGAGGGGTTGCAGCTCGCCGCGGGCGAACATGCCCGCCAGCTCCTCCAGCATCTCGCCCACCAGCCCGGGCTGCGACGCGGAGAGCTCATCCAGGGCGATGATGTGGTAGGTCACGTCGGGCCGGGCTTCCGCCATCTGCTCGGGCGACCAGATGCCCACCTTGCCGATCTCGAGGAAGCGTCCGCCCTGGGCCAGCATCTTCAGGTTGGCGGGGATGTAGCCCTCGGCCAGGGAATTGAGAACCAGGGTCACCCCCGCGCCGTCGGTGTCGGCCAACACCTGGTCGGCATAGTCCAGCGAGCGGGAGTTGTAGATGTGGGTGACGCCCAATCTCCGTAGGAAATCGCGCTTGGCGTCGGTTCCGGCCGCGGCGA
>CAZDCN010000272.1:0-4398 GCA_964503945.1 uncultured Caldilineales bacterium | reverse complement strand
GATGTCCGTTCGTCAAGCGTCAAACGTCAAACGTCATGACTGGGCATGCGCAGGTTTCACCTCATCTGAAATCTGACGTTTGACGCATGACGTTTGCCGAAATCATGCCATCAGCGCTCACTTTCGTTGCGCCGAGATGAACGCAGATGTAAGCAGTTACGTCCAAGATTTTATTATACGCTCTCGAAGATGTTTTTCTCGGATTCCGTAATCAAACATTCGCCACGGGGACGCCGCTGATGGGCCTGGTTGCCAGGCGTCGGCAGCGTCTCCGTGGCGATGTTTTTCAGGCCATGGGGTTCAGTCCTCGGCCAGGGCGATGACTTCGATTTCCACCCGAGCGCCTAGAGGGAGGCCGGCCACCGCGACGGTGGAGCGGGCCGGAGGCGCTTCGGAGAAGAAGCTGCCGTAGATCGCGTTCACCTGGGCGAAGTCGCTCATATCGGCCAGGAAGATGGTGGTTTTGATGACAGAGGCAAGACTGCTCCCGGCCGCCTTCAACACGGCCTGCAGGTTGGCCATCACCTGACGGGTTTGGGCCTCCAGGCCCGCTTGCAGTTGGCCTGTGGCCGGGTCGAGGCCAATCTGCCCGGCGGTGTAGACCAGATTGCCCACGCGCACGGCCTGGGAGTAGGGGCCTACGGCCGCGGGCGCGTTTTCGGTGTGGATGATTTGCCGAGTCATTACGAGTTCCTTGAGAATGGGATTGGGAATAGGTTTGGGAGTGGGAATAGGAATAGGATTAGGAGGGGTTTGAGTGGGGACGTTTTTGGAAATAGAAGAATTGGTAGGGACGCCCGATGTCGTCGCAGAAAGCCTGGCGGCTGGTGGGCGCGGCGTCCGCAAAGCGGACGGCCAGATGGGGGTTGTGGGGCAGGAAGTCGGGATGGGCTTCGACTACTTCGCGAATTGCTTCGCCATAGCCGGGCACGTCGGTAGCTGCGCGCAGAATGCCTCCCGGTTTCAATAGCAGGGCCAGCACATCCACAAAGGGCGGAACGAAAAGTCGCCGCGGCTGGTGCTTGGGCTTCCACCAGGGGTCGGGAAAGAGGATGTGGAACACCTCGACGCTGTTGGGGGAGAGCAATCGAGGCAGGTCGAAGCGGGCGTCATCGTCGGAGACCCACAGGTTCTCGATACCCTCGCGTTCCATGCGTTTCACCATATCCCGAATCAGCTTCCATTTCACCTCGAAGGCGAGAAAATGCCGGTCCGGGTGTTTTTTCGCCCAATCGAGGATGAACTCCCCCGGTCCGCTCCCGATCTCCACTTCCAGCGGCGCGGCCGCCAGAAACGCGCGCAAGCGCTCCAAATGCTCCGGGCTGGATTGCATGAGCCGGAACGCGTGGGCAGGCTCGGGCGGCAGGGGATGAATCCAACGGGGCCGTCGCCGCGGGTCGCCGCCGATGAGGCCCTTGCCCTCGTGGTAGCGTTCCAGAGCTTTCTGTAACCTGGCTTGGTCGGTCTCGAATGTGTCCCGTCCAACTTTGTAAACTTTCTTGGGCATAAGCGGGGTATTCAGTCGCTTTGTTGTGCGGTCGATGCTGCGTTGCCGGATGCGAGTTGGGATTGTAGGAAGCGGATGGCGTCCTCGCGGGTCTGCACTTCTCCTGCGGCCTGAGCTTCTTGCAGAGCTCCGATCAAGCGTCCGATCTCCGGGCTCGGTTTCAGATGGAGCAGGCGCATGATCTCATCTCCGCTGAGCAAGGGCGCGGGCACAATGTCATCTTCTTTGTTCAGGAAGGGCTCCAGCCAGGCCAGAGCGTGGTCCAGGGCCTCGTCCAGCTCTCCAAGGCCCATATCCTCTCCGCGGGATCCCAGGAAATCGGTCAGGAAGAGGAGGATGATGGCGGGCGCGGCGTCGCCCATATCCCGGTAGAAGCGGAACAGGGCCCGGCGGGAGGGGAGGGTGCGGGTGATGAACAGGCTCATGGGCCGCATGTGACCTTCGCAGATCCGCTGGACGAAGGCGATCTCGTGGCGTCCGCAATGATATCGTTCCATCCATGCCGCGGCCAGCCGGCCGCTTTCCCCTTCGTGGCGATAGAAGGTGATGCCTCCCTCTTCATCTTCCCGGAACGCGGCGGCCTTGCCCCAATCGTGGGCGATGGCCCCAAATCGCAACCACAGCCAACGAGGCCGTTCTGCGGTCAGGGGCGTTCCCACATAGGCTTGCAGGGCCTGGCGATGGGGGGCGAGCCGCTCGTGAATGCGGGTTTCCACGCGGTTTTGCGCTTCGCGTTCGCCCCGAAGCCATTGATCCAGCCGGGCGGCCCAACGTAGCGTGTGGATGGTGTGCTGAAAGGCGTCGTAACGATGGGGCGGGGGTTGCTCCACCCCCTGCAGGGCCGCCAACTCTGGCAGCATGACGTCCGCGATGCGCCAATCGTGCATGTGCTCGATGGCCAGGTGGGGGCGGGTCAGGGCCAGCACTTTGACGAATTCGTCTCGCTGCCGCTCAGGGCTGACGCGATCCAGGTAGGGCGCGGCGTGCCAAATGAGGTGATCCAATCCTGGCGCTGGATGCAATTGGAAAGCCAGGAGGAAACGCACCGCGCGCAAGGTGCGCACCGGGTCGTTGAGCAGGCTGTCGGGGCTGCAGGGGCGCAGGGTTCGGGCTTCCAGATCGGCGGCGCCGCCCAGGGGGTCGTAAAGATCGCCGTAGGGGAGGAGGGCGATGGCGTTGATGGTGAAATCGCGGCGTTGGATGTCCTCCAGCAGGGTCATGCCGATGAGGGAGGCGATGTCCACCACCAGGGTTGTTTCTCCCTGCCGCCACACGATGCGAGCGATGCGCCGGGCTTCATCCAGGGGATAGTAGGCTGCGCCCAGGGCGTCGGCCAGTTTGCGCCCGATGGTCAGCGCGTCGCCTGTGACCACGTAATCCAGGTCCTGGACGGGGCGGTCCAGCAGGAGATCGCGCACCGCGCCGCCGATGAGCACGGCGTCGGGCGCAAGGGTGAGGAGGCGCTGGTGGATGGTGGAGAGGATGGGCGGCAAGTGAATGGAGGCTGGAGACATAGTAGATTATCCTAATTGAATTTGTAATCCGGGATCGTTCTCATAGGTTTCGATCAGGTCGTTGTATCGATTGATCAGTCCTCGCAGCGTCGCCTCACGGCTGGCGATTTGAAAGGCGCTATGTTCATGGAGATTGGTTGCCAGAAATTGTTCCGCGGCCAGAACGTCCACGCGGTCGGCAATATGCGCTATCTCGGCGAGCCCCTTGGCTACGGGCGTACGGTCATTTATGGTGATGATAACGGGTGACAGGTTAGCCCGCAAATTTTGTCGGCATTTCTGTATGAGCGCTTCGGAAGGCATTGTGGTGACATGAATCACGGTTCTGTCGATCTGGAAATCGCCGACGCGACTTGTGGAATGATCTGCAACCGAGGCGCCAAAATGGGTCAGCTGAACATCAGGCAACGAAATCTGGAGTTTGGCTCCCACCAAATGTTGCAACACCGTTCCCAGATAAGTGGCTCCGGGGTCGCTTTCCTCTCTATCGCGCACTTGTTGAAAGAGATCTTCAAAGAGCGCCTGGATCGATTTGCTGGCATCATACTTCATTTTCAGCGGCATGCTGGCAAAGTAATCGCGCACACGTTTCGTCATGGGCGTTTGCGGGCGAGATCATCGAACGCAGCCACTTTGAAGACCACGGGCATGCGTTTGGGGCGGGAGCGTCGGGCTCGGGCGAAGGCGCCGCGGGCAGTCTCGGCCACGGCCACGATCCTCCCCTCCACCAATGCGACGTACCGGCCAGCGAAGGGGCGCAGGTCGATGTCCAGGTAGTGGGGGCTAACGGGACGGGCCTTCATGGCTTCATTGTAACCTGAATTCGCAAATTTGCAAGGGGATCGGCATCCGCAGCCACAAAAAACGGAGGGAACGCCCGCAAGCATTCCCTCCGTGAGCAAAGCCAGAAGCTGAAATAGGATCAGTCGGCCAGCACCTTGTCCATATTGGCGATGAGCGCGTCGCCGAATTCGGAGCACTTGAGCTTGGTGGCGCCCTCCATCAGTCGATGGAAGTCGTAAGTCACAGTCTTGGCCTGGATGGTGTATTCCATGGAGGCCTCGATGAGGTCCGCGGCCTCGTCCCAGCCCATGTAGCGGAACATCATGGCGCCGGAGAGGATGACGGAGCTGGGATTGACCTTATCCAGGCCCGCGTACTTGGGCGCGGTGCCGTGGGTGGCCTCGAAAATGGCCGCGCCGGTCTCGTAGTTGATGTTGGCGCCGGGCGCGATGCCGATGCCGCCCACCTGCGCAGCCAACGCGTCGCTGATGTAGTCGCCGTTCAGGTTCAGGGTGGCGATGACGTCATACTCTCGGGGGCGGGTGAGAATCTGCTGCAGGAAGGCGTCGGCGATGACGTCCTTGACGATGATCT
>CAZDCN010000271.1:0-4404 GCA_964503945.1 uncultured Caldilineales bacterium | reverse complement strand
TTGTCTCTGGACTCGCACTGTGCATAATCCCACTGCACAAGCGATGACCTGGATAGGAACTTTCACCGGTCGCAACGGCCTCACCGGCACGCTCTCGCCCTCATCTTTGAGCTTGCCCGCGAACGGCTCTGCTTCGTTCACTCTCTCCGTGGATGTAACTGGCTTGCAGGTGGGCGAATGGTACTTTGGCGAAGTCACCTGGACCGAGCAAAATGGCCTCGCTCCAGACGTGCACTTCCCTGTTGCCGTCAAAGTAGCGGGAAGTACAGATGACCGTATGATCGCTAAGACTGTGGACCTCTCGGGTGCACAAAATGGTGACATACTCACTTATTCCGTTACCGTGAAAAATTACGAAACGGCGGACACCACCTTCGATGTTTCCGATCCTGTGCCTGCCAACGCTACCTTTGTGACCGGATCCGAAACAGGCGGATGGACTTACAACAGTGGTAGCAATTCTTTGAACTGGTCTGGAACCATGCCCGCGGCGTCTTACGTGACTGAAGAACAGAATCGTTCCGGCTTCCAGAGCATTTCGAGTACAGGCATTCCTATCTACACAGCAGGAGATGGCGAAAACGCCTGTTACCTGGTGCCTGTCGATTTTTACTATGTGAACAAACATTACGGCGACATGATCCTATCGGTGAATGGGGTTGTGCGCGCGGGCGTTGGACCATTATCACTTTGTCCTCCCACTACCAATCAAAGCTTCCCTACCAATGACATCTTCGACGATTGGGATAACCTCATCGCGCCTTTCTGGACTGATCTCGACCCCGAGGCTGGCGGACAGATTTACTACGAATCTGGCGTGATGTACAATGGCAAGCCGCACTATGTATTAGAATGGAACGCCGTGCCCTTGAAAGGCAACACCAACACCACGGTCACCGTGCAGATGTGGATTGAGAAGGGCAGTGACAATGTTTGGTTTGCCTATCCCAGCGGCGGTCCGCTGAACGGGCCCACTACGCCTGACGCTACTATCGGCGGTGAGGATGAGACCGGCGCCATGGGAGCGAACTATTACTACAACGGTACAGGCACCATGCCTGACGGCAGTGTGGATGTCTGGGTGGGGTTGAAACCTTCCACCAAGACTTTCGGCTATCAGGCAACTGTCAATGCAAACGCGAACGAGAACGTCATTAACGAGGCTTCGGTCACAGCGGGCGGCGCTACGACCAATGACGCCATGGCCCTCACGCGTGTGTGCGATAACACCGTCACCGCGGCGGATGGCCGCATCCAGACGCCGGGCGACAAGTACGTGGGCATGGACTGGAGCCAGGATGGCGACATCTACGTCACCTACCAGCTCTGGCGCAGTGAAACGCCCTATTTCACCCCTGGCGACGCCAGCAGTATTCTGGTGTGGGAGGGCCATGACTTCAGCGCCATCGACTATGACTCCGACATCGCCTACAAAACCCCCGGCGTGAACTACTACTACCAGCTCCGCACACTCAACTGCACCCAAACTGCTTCCGCAGATGACCAGCAGGCGGGCGAGTTCGATTTCGCGCTGGTTCCCGGTAGCAACTGAGTCCTACCCCTTTCTACCATCAAAGCCAAAGCCGCTCCATCTCGGGGCGGCTTTTTTGCGCTGAATGTCGAAATTTGTGTGCGGCAATGGCGCCGGCTTTGCGTTGGCAAACCTGACAGGTCCCCACAAAACGCCCCAAACGTCAAGGCGAATATGCCCTGTTTTCGCCGCTTCTGCAGGCGGAATTGTCGGATGGGACCTGTCAGGTTATCGGGGGAGGAATGCTCGAATCGGTGCAACGACTAGCCAAAAGCCAGCGCCGCCAGTCGCCAGATCTGCGCCACAAAGAACGTAACGATGAATCCCAGCGCCAAGGGCAACAACGCGGCCACCGTCGTCCATTTGCGACTGCCCGTCTCCTTGTAGATGGTGTAGATGGTTGTGCTGCAGGGATTATGAATCAAGCTGAACAACATGAGATTCACCGCCGTGAGCAGCGTCCAACCGCCTAGCTGAAAGATCTGCATTAATTCTTCTGTATTCTCCACCTCAATGAGGGTGGCGGACCCGTCCGCGCCCGCCTGTTTCCCCACCATGAGCAGGGTGAGCATGAGGATGACCGGGATCACCAGCTCGTTGGCCGGGATAGCGACGACGTAGGCCAGAAGGATGACGCCGTTGAGACCGATGAGAATGCCCACGGGATTCAGCCAGCTTACGATATGGTTGGCGAGGGGCTGGCCCGCCACCGGCACATTGGCCAACAGCCAGATGACCAACCCCGCAGGCGCGGCAAAGACAATCGCCCGCCACAGCACGTAGATCGTGCGGTCGATAAGAGAGGTGTAGATGGTTTGCAGGATGCGGGGCGGGCGGTAAGGCGGCAGTTCCAGGGCGAAGGTGGATACCTCTCCTCGCAGCATGGTGCGGGAGAGGAAGAAAGACACCAGGAAAGTGAGCAGCACGCCCAGCAGGGCGATGCCCACAACCGCCGCGGCTGAGATCAACCCGGCCAGATAGGGAGGCGCCAGCGCGCCGATAAACAGCGTGGCGATGAGAATTTGCAAAGGCCAGCGCCCGTTGCACAACGCGAAATTGTTGGTGATGATGGCGATGAGTCGCTCGCGAGGGCTGTCGATGATGCGGGTGGAGATGACCCCGGCCGCATTGCAGCCAAAGCCCATCATCATGCTCAACGATTGTTTGCCATGAGCGCCCGCCTTGTGGAACAGCTCATCCAGGTTGAAGGCCAGCCTGGGCAGATAGCCGAAATCCTCCAGCAGGGTGAACAAAGGGAAAAAGATAGCCATGGGCGGCAGCATGACGCTCACCACCCAAGCGGTGGAGAGATACGCGCCGTCGATGAGCAATCCACTGAGCCACCAGGGCAGGCCGATGGCTGAAGCTCCCTGCTTAAGCAGCGGATAGATCTCGCCAATGAGTAGGTTCGAAAGTAGTTGTGAGGGATAATTCGCGCCGGTAATTGTGATCCAAAAGATGAGCGCGAACAACCCGATCATGATGGGGAAACCCCAGATGCGATGGGTGACAATACGATCGATGGTGCGATCCAAATCAAAACGGGGTTTCTCCCCCGGCATGGTCACCGCCCGCCCGGCGATACGCGCGGCCTCTGCAAAGATGTCTTCGGTAATTTGCTCATGAAAATCCCCGCCGATCTCCCATCTCAGGCGAGAAGCTGTTTCCAGCAGACGGGCGATGCGTTGACGCCATTCGCCGGGGTCCAGCTCCACGGTTTGGGCCACGGAAATGGGCTGGGTGATGAGGTCTTCCTCCACCACGCCGATGTGAAGATTTCCCAATTCGCCTGATTCCACGGCCTGGATGATGCTTGTATCGCCATCCAGCAACCGTAGCGCCACCCATTGGGCGTTGGGCAGGCCCGGAAACGCCTCTTCGATGAGGGGTGTGAGGGCTTCCAAAGCCTTCCGCACCTGGGGAGAGCGGATGGTGATGCGCGGTGGCTTGCCCACGGTGCGACCTGTGGCCACATCATCAATGGCCTGAAGCAATTCGGGAATGCCTTCGCCTTGCCGCGCGGCCATGGGAACTACCGGAACCCCCAGGTCTCTGGCCAGCCGCCGATGGTCGATCTGGATGCCCTTGCGCCGGGCCTCATCCATGAGATTGAGCGCGATGACCACCCGGTCGGTGATCTGCAGCACCTGCAGGGTGAGATTGAGGTTGCGCTCCAGGCGGGTGGCGTCTACAACCACGACGGTGACGTCGGGCTGCCCAAACAGGATGAAGTCCCGCGCGATCTCCTCGTCCAGGCTGGTAGCCAACAAGGAATATGTACCGGGCAGGTCCACCAGCTTGTAGCGATGCCCGCCCGATTCGAACCCGCCTTCTGCCCGGGTCACGGTCTTGCCGGGCCAGTTGCCCGTATGCTGTTTGAGGCCCGTAAGCGCGTTGAACACGGTGCTTTTGCCCGTGTTGGGATTGCCCGCCAGCGCCACCACAAAATCCCAATCAGTCATATCCACGCCCAGTTTCTGCAGATTAGCCAGGTTGTGGACAGGACACGCGGCGCAACTCGCGCCCGCGGGCGGCGGGGTGAAATTGATTTTCGGGCCTTGGGTTTTGACGTCCTTTTTGCTCATACAATCATTCGATATCCTGGTCTTGGCCACTTACGCTGTGAACTGGTCAGTCTTCTTCTGTTGTCCGTTCTTCGATGGCGGTGATGGGATGCGGCGTACATAAATCTTCTCCGCCTGATCGTCGCGCAGGGCAATAAGTGCGCCGCGAATGAGGTAGGCCACGGGCTCGCCTAAAGGGCTGCTGAACTCGGCCCGCACCTTGGCCCCAGGCAGCACGCCCAGGTCCAGCAGGCGATGGCGCTCGGCCGGGTGCATGGTGCGGCTCACCGCCACGATCTCGGCTTCCTC